>CAYXOZ010000076.1:0-3171 GCA_964467135.1 uncultured Dehalococcoidaceae bacterium | reverse complement strand
GCCATCAGCGAAGCCCCCGACTTCGAGATACTGCGCATCGCCAACAACATTAACGACTGGTTCCCCGGCCTGATAAGCGAGATGGGCATAAAAAAGCCGGGCTTCGAAGCCCGCGACGTCAGCTTCGAGTTCCACCGGCAGCTAAGCGACGCTTTAAAGAAGAAAAAAGTCAACGCCGACCTGGTCCCCGTCGACGGGCTGGTGGAGTCCGTGCGGTCGGTAAAAGAGTCGGGGGAAATAACGCTGATAAAAAAAGCCTGCGCCATAACCGACGCCGCCTACGAAAGCGTCGCCGGCGACATTAAACCAGGCATGACGGAAATGCAGGTAGCCTGGGAGCTTGAAAAAAAACTCCGCGAAAAAGGCAGCCAGGCACTACCGTTCGAGGTCATCGTAGCGTCCGGGCCGAGGGCGGCTTTACCACATGCCAAACCTACCGAACGCGTCATAGAAGACGGCGAGCCGCTGGTGATAGACATGGGGGCTAAGTGGAAAGGGTACGCCAGCGACCTGACACGCACTATCTGCGTTGGCGCAGCCGATGCTCAATTTAAGAAGGTCTACAGGACAGTCCTCGCAGCCCAGAAAGCGGCTATACGGGCAATCCACGAGGGTATACCGGGTAAAGAAGCCGACGGCGCGGCCCGGAAAGTTATCCAGGAGGCGGGATACGGGGAAGCCTTCGGGCACGCGCTGGGACACGGGGTCGGCCTGGCCGAGCACGAGTTGCCGCGTCTGGGGCCCGGGGCCGAAGGACCGCTGGAAGACGGCATGGTGTTCACCGTGGAGCCGGGGATATATATCTCGGGGTGGGGAGGGGTAAGGATAGAGGACACCATGGTGATGGAGAGCGGTAAGGCGGTGCCATTGACGAAGGCCGTTAAGGTAACAAGCTTCAAGTAGCAAGTATCAAGTTAAAAAATAGCGGTAAACAAGACCGGTAAGAATGTGATGACGCGAGGGCGGCCGGGTGGGATAAGATAAGACAGAATAAAGACGATACCGGCGAGAAGGTAGGGGAAAAGCAGCTGGATTCCCTCCCCCGTATCGCAGTACGGGGCAGGCGGCGCGGGAATGACAATAGCAGAAAGGGAGAAGCGATTTGCTTAAAGCCGACCTTCATATCCACACCAAGTATTCCCTGGACTGCCAGACACCACCGGAAAAAATCATCGAGAGGTGCGGGGAGCTGGGGATAAACTGCATCGCCATCGCCGACCACGGCACCGCCGAAGGCGCTTTAGCAGTGCAGAAGCTGGCGCCCTTCCGGGTAATCGTCGCCGAAGAAATCCTGACCACCCAGGGCGAAATCATGGGCATGTTCCTTAAAGAGACCATCCCCAGCGGCATCACGCCCGAGGAGGCAGTCAGGCGCATCCGCGAGCAGGGCGGGCTGGTCAATATTCCCCACCCCTTCGAGAAGATACGGGGCTCGGCGCTGAAAGACAAATGTATCGACGAAATCGCGGCGGACATCGACCTCATGGAGGTACTCAACGCGCGCAGTCCTTTCCCGGCCAACTCCAACAAGGCCAGGGCCTTCGCCGAGAAACACGGCATTCCCATGGGCGCCGGCAGCGACGCCCATACCGTCAATGAGATAGGGAACGCCTACATCGAGATGCCGGAATTCAATAATACAAAAGAGTTCCTTGAGGCGCTAGCACAGGGAAAAATCCAGGGACACCGCGCGGGGTTGATGGTGCACGTATATAGCGCGTGGGCCAGGCTCAGGGCACGGTTACGCAAAAGGGGGGCAAAAAATGAGCAAAAAATATAAAATCGGGTGGTTTTCCACGGGGAGAGGGGAGGGGTCTAAAGCACTTCTTAAAACGGCACACGACGCGATTGTATCCGGGGAACTCGACGCCGAGATAGAGTTCGTCTACTGTAGTCGTGAGCGCGGCGAGACGGAGCCCACCGACCGCTACCTCGACATGGTCGAAAGCTACGGGATTCCCCTCGTCAGCTATTCCTACCAGAAGTACCGTTCCAAAAGGGGGATGCCTAAACCCGACCTGTCAAAACCCCTGCCGCAATGGCGTACCGATTACGACAAAGAGGTCATCAAGCGACTGAAAAAGTTCGACCCGGACCTCGTAATACTGGCGGGCTTCATGCTCGTCACCACGCGCGTAATGTGCGATAAATACGATATCATCAACCTGCACCCGGCGGCGCCAGGCGGTCCGGCGGGCACCTGGCAACAGGTCATCTGGAAGCTCATCGAGACCCAAGCCACGATACAGGGGGTCAAGATGCACATAGCGATACCGGAGCTGGACACGGGGACCGTCGCCACTTACTGCACCTTTCCCATACGCGGCAACGCCTTCGACAAATACTGGGAGGAAATAAAAGGCAAGACGGTCGAGCAGGTGAAGGCGGAGCAGGGCGAGGAAAATATGCTTTTCAAGACCATCCGGCGGCACGGCGCGGCGCGGGAGCTGCCGCTGGTGGTGGCGACGCTTAAAGTCTTCAGCCAGGGCAAGGTAGAGATAACAAAAGACCGGCAGGTGGTGGACGAAGACCACCATGTCATACCGGGGTTCGACCTGACGATAGAGATAGAAGAGAAGGTGAAGGGAAAACTGACGTAACTAACAGCAGGGGAGTCTAAGAGGGGGCGAAGGGAGAGGCGAAAATCCCCCTCTTGTCCCCCTTTACAAAAGGGGGACGCCAATACCCGGAAAGGGAGTAGCTCAGCGAAGAGGGGCTTTCTGCGCCCCCTCTTTAGAAAAACCCCCTCCCTATCAAGGGAGGGGGCAGGGGATGGGTTCGATAATAGAGATTGCCACGTCGTCCCGATTGCACCGGGACTCCTCGCAATGACAATCCTTTTTACTTCTTCTCTTTCTTGCCTTTTTCCTTTTCTTCAGTCGGCTTATTAAGAACCTCGTCGATGATACCGTACTCCACCGCCTGTTCGGGATTAAGATAGAAATCGCGGTCGGTATCGTGGGTTATTTTATCCAAAGCCTGGCCGGTGTGTTTTACGAGAATTTCCTTAAGGATATCCTGCTGCCGCATGATTTCACGGGCGGCGATAACGATATCGGCGGCCTGACCCTGCGCACCGCCGATAGCCTGGTGCATGTGGATGGTGGCGTGGGGCAGGGCATAACGCTTGCCCTTGGCGCCGGCGCAGAGGAGCACGGTGGCCATACTGGC
>CAYXOZ010000075.1:0-7014 GCA_964467135.1 uncultured Dehalococcoidaceae bacterium | reverse complement strand
ATGGCAAAGTATATGGTAATTACCAGGTGCGTCTATAATTACGCGAATAAAAACGAGACATGGCAGATTAACTGTCTGACCGGCCAGGCAACAAATCTATCGAAGAAATCACGCCCGGCGGCGGATAAAGACTGGAAAATACAGGACATAGACAGAGACGGGAGAACAACCTTCTACGATCTCAGGAAAAGACCATTGAAAGACCTTCCGGTGTACCCGGGTGATGCAGCCCACTTTGAATTGAGTATCAGGTTCCACGAGGGCGCGGGTAATGAGTTCCAGGGTGACACATTTACGTTAACGATGATTTATACAATCGGAGCGTGATAGTCGATGGGCGGCATTGACATAGCCCGAATCCGGAGAATATATTTTATAAGATGAAAATTGGACTTCTCGCTGTTAGCGTGGTGCTCCTGATCATTTCACTCCTGGGCGTTTATCAAGCATACAGCCTTCCGACGGAGAGGAACGTAACCGAGGAGGTCACCGTACTCGATTACCAGCACAGCGGTAGATTTGACTACCTCGTCTCTTTAAAACCTTCACACCTTTACGGCCCCGAACCCCAGGAAACACCGCCGCCGCCCCCTGAAACTCTGAAATACCCTGCCGCGATTATCGATCGCTTCAACGTGAGTTTCAGCTTCCACTTCATCCCGGAAAGTCCGGTAGCCAGAACCTCCGAGGAATTTGAGGTCAGGGCTCTCGTGAGAAGCCCTGGAGTCACGGAGCAGCAACAGCTTATCCTCGTGCCGAAAACATCCAGAACGGGTGATTTCACCATTACATTCCCTCTGGACATCAGTGAAAACACCACAGCCGATAATATCACCATCAGTGATAATATTTCGGGCAATGAGATAATTATAACCGCCTATGTCTATACCACATGTGAAACACATATGGGCCCGATATTCGAGAGCTTTACTCAGAGCCTGCCATTGCGGGCAAAAGGCCCAATTATCGAGGTGGAGGGTGATTTAAACCATACCAGCCCGGGCCATATCGGCGGGCTAAACTACGAACAACAGGGAGAATTCGACTACGAGGTCTACCTCAAAGGCGACTCCCCTTTTGGGGCGATAGCCCTCAAGCCTCCCACCGTGATAACACTAACAACATTACCTCCGAAGACCGCCGGCCCTGAAACTACAATTATGTCCAGGCTGATAGACGGGATGAATGTAAGTTTTTCTTATCACCTAGAATCAAGCCAGCTAATCAGGAAGCTCGATGAATCATTAACGATAGAAGCCATCCTGGAAAATCCGGGAAAATGGTCGAAGACCTTCGAGCTTGTCCCGCTCACCGGTGAAAGCGGGGATTTTACGGTCACTTTCCCCCTTAACCTGACAGAGTACATCGAACTCTTTAACACAATTCAGGAGGAAACGGGGGGCATCGCCGAGTCCCACAACCTGGCTATCAAGGCGAAAGTCCATACCTCCGCCGACACGGATTCTGGAAAGATAAACGAGGACTTCGTTCAGAGTCTCACCACCGATTTAGCGGGAGACACACTCACCTGGAGCGAAAACCTGACCAAGTCCGTACCGGGTTCGATTAAGACGAAACGTGTCGTGCCTAAGGGGGAGAATTACCTGGGTCTGCCCGTATCCCAGACAAGGATTCTGTTGACTATTGTAGTCGTTATCTTCTTCGTCCTCTGCGGTCTTTCTTTCCTCTGGTACTTCCGGCTTCGCCCGACTAGGCTTACCGAAAACGAAAAAGAAGCACGTCAGACGCTAAAGAAATATAAGAGCAATATCATCGAGATACGAGAGCTGCCGGAAGTTAAACAGGGTGAGACGGTTATACTGCTGGACTCACTGGAGGACCTGGCCAGAACAGCGGAAAGTCTCCTCAAGCCGCTGCTCCATAAAGCCGAAGGACGAAGACATGTTTACTGCGTTTTTGACGGGACCACGCGCTATGAATACCACTAGAAGCAGGATTAAGAAAATCCTGTTAATCCACGTTTGAAGAGGTCGTTAAAAAGCGGGTATTTAACACGATTTCGTTTAACCTTCCTTTCAGTTGTTAACCTCACCAATCTTAACGTTTTTCCATTTTCATAAACTCATTTTGTATATTTGAAAAAATATGTTGAAAGGATTAAGCTAATAAATAAAATTTCTATGAGATCATAAGCTATTTATAAGCGAGGGAAGATGGCGTATAAGAACTGCACACTGGTAGACATAGATGAAACAAGACAGCCCGATACGATATTGCGGACCTACATATTATTCGTGCAAACAGCGCGCGATGTACTTAAATACGTGGACGCTCAACTATACCGGGATGCACATTCTTCAATAACTCAAATGATTGTTCTTCTGGCATTAATTTATGAGAAGAGAGTGATGACACCCTCAGAAATATCCATATGGACTCAGACCGAAAGTCATAACATTACTACTTTGATCAGGCGCATGCAGCGGGATGGCCTGGTAAAATCAGAACGCAATCGCCCTAATAAAAGAATCGTTAACGTCATGCTCACCGACAAAGGGCGGGAGGCGTTCGCGCAAATAATGCCGACGGCCGTTAAGATTGTCGAGCGGGTAATGACGTCAATCACTAAAGATGAAGCCGCCTTGCTGGAAAAGCTATTGAAAACAATAAGACTTAATACCCGGATTGGTCTGGAAGCTATTAACGCCAATACCCCCTTGAATAACCATCGTCCCGGATAACCATCCCCGAATAAGATATACATTTTTGAATCATCCCAAGGGACCTTGACAGCTTCAACTAAAAACTGTCATTGATATCAGGACATGGGCCACAGTGTTACAATACACAGAACTTTTAAACTTTCCTTTAGTTTGAATTCATAATTGTGCAATTTACGACGGCAAATTTGGCTTGAGTGTATCACTAGAGCCACATTCCAAGCTATTGTGACCCAACAATTTACTTAATAGTTATCGGCAAAAAGAGGAGCGCTCCCATCAACTCTTTATCGATGGGAGCGTACCCCTTAAAGGAGCAAACATGCCCGGGGCGTTATTCCCCGAGGTCAAGTACCCCTATGTAAGTCCCCGTCATTCTATTTCCATCTTGGCTGGCGTTGAGAGTAATCGTACCGCTGAGATTGGCGAGTTCCCCGGTGCCGCTCACGATGTTAGCTGTTAGTATTGTCGGAGCATTATTATCGGCCGATCCGCCCGTCACTTTGGCGGTAAAGGTCCCGTGTTTACCTTTTACCGCACCGGTAAAGGTCGAGTCGTAATCCATGGTAAGGTGCCCGCTTATGGCTAACATGGCGGTTGTACCTTTATATAACCACACTCCGTCCACGTCTCCACTGACTTCCCAGGTAATGGACTTGTTATAGGTGAATTCGGATCCATTATACGTCGGCGGTGCATTATCGACCTGAGCCGTTCTTTCAACTGTACCGCTAGCTTTGAAGGCGGTGGGGGACTGCGGCGGTGTTGTCGCCGTTGTCAGCGTCGCTGCCGGAGCCGATTTTGTCGCCGGAGCTTCGACCTGCGGTTTTGCACAGCCCACCGCCAGGGCCAGGACCGCCAGGGTTGCCAGTATGATTACCAGTTGCTTTCTCATTTTATACTCCTTTTTACCGTATTTTATTTTTGTTCACGCCTAAATTTTAAACTTCACATTTTACCTCCAGCTATCGACCCGGGGTCATATTATTGGAAGAAACATTGATGAGCTGTACGCCCATCTTGAAGAGCTGGGACAGCACCCCTTGCAGGGCGGCTTGGTCTCGGACGGCGCCGGTCAGGAGCGTGTCGCCGTCAACGGTGTGGTTGATTTCGAGGTCCCCCAGCCAGTCGGCCCATGTCCGGTCGATTAATCCTTTCACTCGAATCTCTACCTGCTGCATATCTGTCGTACCCCGGTCAGTTTGTTGTCCACATTCCGATGATAAACCGGCGGCGGCAGCAAAAAATCACCCGATAGTATGATCCCGAGGGTGATTTAAGGGATGAAAGGGATGATGAAGGCAAAAATGAACGCTGGATGGATGACTAGAAACGGTATGTAAATGAGGAATTAAAGCAGTTTGAGCTCTCTGGCGCGGGCGATTGCCTGGACGCGGCTAGTAGCCCCCAGCTTGTTATAGATATGATAGACATGGGTCTTGGCGGTATTCAGGGTAATGATCAGTCTGGCAGCGACATCCGAATTCGAAAGCCCTGCGGCCATTAAATGCAGGACTTCCATCTCCCGCTCGCTAAGCAGGCCAACGACCGGGATCTGGGGTATTTCGCCCCGGCTGGCCAGGCGCCTTCGTTGGTCCTCTTCGAGGATGGAAAGCAGCCGGCGGGTATATTCAGGTTCGATGTTGGCAGCAACAGCCCGGCGGAGCAGCGGCGCCAGGTCCGGACCAAACTCCACGATGGAACGGACAAAGCCTTCCGGACTGGCCATGGCCAGGGCATCGGCGAGTAAGCCCAGTGCTTCATCGGGATTGGAAGCCGCCAGGGACTGCTCCACCCTCACTGGTATCTGGTAAAACTTCAGAGCCGGCGCGCGGAATTGCTCATAAAGTTTCGCTAGCTTCGCTTCAAGTTCTTTGCCCCACTGCTTCCTGTGGACAAGACGCATGGCAGCGTGAGGTATATCTTCCAGAACCATGTCAAAACGGGCGAATTCGTCCAGCCACCTGGTGATAGATTTCTGATCACCCTGCGCTGCGGCAACTCCGAGACGATGCCCGGCAATGCGGGCGCGCTGGACCGGTATGGCATCTTCGAGGTTCTGCTGGCGTTCTGCGTTATCGACCGCTACCGCCGCGCCCTCAGTATCGCCGCGCGCCAGCTTGATAAGAACGGTGTAGCGGAAGACGGCCTCGATGATTTCCGGGTTGCCCGGGTTTAAGGCCAGTGCCTTCGCAATCTCGATTTCGGCTGCGTCAAGGTCGTTCCACTGGTAGTAAACGACCGCCAGGTACTCGTGAGGGATGGCAGCATTGGGGTGACGCTCCAACAGGGCTATCGCCTGCCGATATTCTTCGGCGGCCTGGTGCAATTTTCCCCGTAACATCGTGATGGCGGCCAGCATACCGAGGGCGGTACCGGCATTACCCTTGTCCCCTGCCTTTCGATAAAGCTCGTAGGCCTGTTTCAGCGGCGGCTCTGCATCGTTATACCGCCATGAATGCATATAGTACATTCCCAGCACCAGAGAGATGGTTGCCTGTGTAATGGCATCGTCCGGGAGGGTTAAAGACAACGCCTCTCGGGCATATTCCTCGACACGCGGGTCCCGATTCCACATGGCGATGTTTGCCTGTATGGCGGCGATTTTGCCGGCGAATTTTGCATCGTAAGCCGGAGATTTTAGAAAAGATACCAGGAAATCCCGGGCGTCGTTATACCGGGCAAGTGAGACCAGCGACCAGGCATATTGAATACAGGACTCGGGTCTGGATAGTAAAATATCCACGGGTAACCGCCGATACCAGTTAAAGGCGGTCAATCCCCCGTAGGTATTGAAAGGTTTGGCCGCTGCCAGCAGGTCCAGCGCGCGGTCCCAGTCGCCGGCCGCCAGGGCATGGTCAATCGCATTCGCCTGGTACCCGTTGCCCCCATACCAGCGGCTGGCCCTTGCCTGGAGTTCCCGGACGGTCTCCTTACCATATTCCGATTGCAGCCTGTGGCGTAGTAGGTCAGCAAAAAGGTGCTCATAGCGGTACCACTCCCGCGAGGCATCCAGCGGCACGATGAAAAGTTTATTCTTTTCCAGACCGAGGAGGACCTCGCGGCTGTTATCGCCCCCGGTGACCGCATCGCACAGGGGACCGCTCAGCCTCTCCAGCACCGAAGTCTTGAGGAGAAAGTCGCGCACCCCGGCCGGTTGCCGCTGCAATACCTCCTCGATGAGGTAGTCCATAATGTACCGCTGGCTTCCGGTAAAGCTGGAGATAAAGGACAGGGCATCCTTTTCACCGTGGAGCGATAGTACCGCCATCTTCAGCCCCACCACCCAGCCCTCCGCCCGGGTGTTAAGGGTCTCGATGTCGTCGGAAGACAGGGCCGGGGCGCTGAGGCTGGCAAGTAGTGCAACGGCTTCTTCCAGGGTGAAGCGAAGGTCGTCCGCGCCGATTTCCAGCAATGTCCCTTTGCCGCGGAAACGGTTCAGCGGCAGAGGAGGGTCGGCGCGGGTGGCGATGACCAGGTGCAACCGCGGCGGCAAGTGTTCCAGCAAGAAAGTGATACCTTTATGCACCTGCTCGGAGTCAATGAAATGATAGTCATCCAGGACCAGGAAAAGGTCCTGCGAAAGCTCGGCCAGTTCATTGACCAGCGGGACCAGCACCCACTCGACGGGCGACGGACGCGACGACCGCAGCAGCGCCAGCGATGTTTCCCCGGCGTCAGGGTGGACCGTTCTCAGCGCGGCGATGAAATACTCCCAGAACCGGCGGGGATCGTTTTCGTTCTCTTCGAGGGAGAGCCACACCGCGGTGGGGCCGGGGCGCTGGCTTTTATGGACCCATTCGGCCAGAAGGGTTGTCTTGCCGAAGCCGGCGGGGGCGGAGACCAGCGCCAGCTTGTAGTTGGCGGCCGCCTTCATCTTTTCCAGTAGTCTCGGCCGACTTACCAGTTCCGGAGGGGCCGGGGGGATATAGAGCTTGGTCGTTATCAGCGATGGTTCCACTCTGGACTGTTCTCCCTGCTGTCCGATCATCAAGATGTGAAAATATTATAACACACATCAATTCTGAAAGTTGACAAATGTGAGTGAGAGGTTTACATTGAGTTATCAACATTCAGAACCCGGGAAAAAGGTAAGACGTCATGAAAAAGATGTTCCTTTTGGCTCTGGTCCTGCTCCTCATCGCACCGTTGGTCACCGCCCAGGCCTGTAATTCGGGCCAGGCCACCGTCTCCCCCACCGCCGGAGAAGGCCAGCCGGTCTATGGCGGTATCCTGAGGATGATAACCGGTTCCGGACCGAACATGGTGGGCTATGCCCCCATGATGATGGGACCGGAGGACCTTGTCAGCGTTTTGCCCGGGGTGGAAAAAC
>CAYXOZ010000074.1:0-7039 GCA_964467135.1 uncultured Dehalococcoidaceae bacterium | reverse complement strand
ACCGCCCACCCCAACGACATCACCCTGCACGAAAGGGTCGCCGCTATGCCGCCGGGCATCGGCTCGCAGCGCTTCCCGATATGGACGAAACGATATCACGAAATGCAGTCCAATGCCATCGCCGACCAGATAGAAAGCGGCGAACCTTATCCCCTTAAAGCCATGTTCGCGCCGGGACTGGATGTGCAGTTCTTCGGCAACTCAAAACGGTTCGCCGAAGTCGTTAAGAAGCTGGATTTTATCGCCGTCAGCGAGTATTTCCACACGCCGGGCACGCAGCTCGCCGACATCGTCCTGCCCGTCGCCTCCTGGATAGAGCGCCCTATTCTTTTGACCGACTACGGCGGCTACGTTAAGCTCATCGAGCCCGCCATCCCGCCGGTCGGGGAAAGCCGGACGGAGTGGGATATCTATTCCTCATTGGCAAAGCGGCTGGGCTTTGGCGACCTGTTCTGGGACGGCGATTTCTATAAGTGCGCCGACCATATCCTCGGACCGTTAAATATAACTGTCGCCGACCTCAAACAGCACCCGGAAGGCGTTAAGCTCCCCACCCGGCCCCGGCCGGAAAAACACTACGAGACAACCGGCTTCCAGACACCCTCCGGCAAGGTAGAAATAGCCTCCGCCACGCTCGCCGAACACGGCCTCGACGCCCTGCCGGTATATAAGGAGCCCCCCGAAAGCCCTGTAAGCCGCCCCGACCTGCTCGAAAAGTACCCGCTGGTGATGACTTCGGGCGCGAGGGTCATGGCTTACACGCACTCGCAGTTCCGCAATATCCCCCGCCTGCGCAAGCTCATGCCCGACCCCCTGGTGGACATTAACCCCGTCGACGCCGCGCCGCGGGGCATTAAAACCGGAGACACGGTCATTATCAGCACGCCCAGAGGCAGTATTAAGATGAAAGCCAACGTCACCGGCGCCATCCTGAGCGGCGTCGTGTCCCTTCCCCACCACTGGCCCGGCGAAGCTAACGCCAATACTCTGGTCGACGATAAGACGCTCGACCCCATTTCCGGTTTCCTCCCCTGTAAATCACAGTTATGCCAGGTTACGAAAGAGGCAGGATAGCTATGGAACTTACCAGCGAAGACAGGCAAAAGCTCAAGAAAAACCCCGCGCAGTACATTTCAAAAACGATAAAAGAATACGCCGCCGCCAGCCCGGTCAACCGGCTGCCGGACTTCGATAATGAACCCATCATCGCCGAACCGCTAGTTGGCTTTGCCGACGGCTTCGACCCCATTTTCCGGGAATTCAAGAAGAAAGAAATTATCGGCGATTTCCACCTCGCGCCGGAGGAAGCCCTGGCAGCCTACCTCGAAAGACAGCAGAAAAAAGCGCTGGACGGGCGGCCGGCGGCCATCAGCGTGATATCGCTCGCCTTCACTCCCTCGAAAGAAACGCGCCGCAGCAACCCGGCCGGGGCGAAGATGGCCTCACCCAGGTGGGGCCGGGGATACGGTCAGGCTTTCAGGCTCATGTCCGAGACGCTGGTTCATGTGGTGTCCCTGCTGGAAGCCGCCGGACACCGGGCCGTCGCCCCCGTCTGCACCCGGCCCATGTCCATACAAATATCACCGGAGGGACTCCCGTATACAGACTGGTCGGAAAAGCACGCTGCTTATGCCGCCGGGCTCGGCACCTTCGGACTCCATACCAGCCTCATTACCGCGTCGGGAGTACCGCTGCACCTCGGCAGCGTGATAACCGACCTTGCCCTCAAGCCGACTCCGCGGAAATATGATAGCCACCTGGCTTACTGCCTTCATTACCGGCAGGACTCGTGTGAACGCTGCGCCCAGCATTGCCCGTCCGGGGCCGTCAACACCCAGGTGTTCGATGGCAAAAAGTGCATGGCTTATGCCCGTGAAAAGCTGCCGGACCTGGACCGCGCGCTGCACGGAGAGCCCAAACCGGGCAGTCACCCCATGTGCGCCCTTTGCCAGATAAGGCTCCCCTGCGAAGCCGGCATTCCGCGCGGTAGCTAAACCCGGTCGAAAAAACGATGCCCACGAAGTCGCTGCTCAAAGCCCTCACCGAAGCCGGCATCGGCTCGCGCCGCCGCATGGCGGAAGCCATCAAACAGGGGAAAGTTACCGTTAACGGAAAGACCGCCGAATCATTCAATCAACCGGTGGACACCGACGTCGACCGCGTCACCCTGAACGGTAAATCGGTCGACCTTAAACCGGACGAGATATTATGCCTGATGCTCCATAAACCGGCCGGCCTGGTCTCTACCGTGAGCGACGAAAAAGGGCGCCGTACCGTCCTGGACATCCTGCCCGCCCGCTATAAAAAACTGAGGCTTTACCCGGTGGGTCGACTCGATATAGATACGACCGGTCTGCTCCTGCTCACTAATAACGGCGACCTCACCTATCGTTTGACCCACCCGAAGTTCGAGCACGAAAAGGAGTACCTGGTGCAGATAAGAGGCAGGCTCGGTGCGGAGGAAAAAATAAAACTCGAACATGGCATCCGTCTTGAGGACGGCATGACCCACCCGGCGGTCGTTAAAGAAATATCCAGACTACCTTACAACTACAGCATCATCATCCACGAGGGAAGAAAAAGACAGGTGCACCGCATGTTCGAAAGGCTGGGACACCCCGTCCTGGCTTTGAAACGGGTGCGCATCGGCGGACTGACGCTGGGTAATCTCAGGGAGGGGGAAGTGCGGCCTCTGAGCGAATTGGAAATATCTGCCCTCCAGTCGTAGCCGGATATTTTCAAATTCAATACGATTTTGCTATACTGGACTTGTCCCAACGGCAATTCCCCTGATTGATGAGGCTTGATTGAAAGAAACGAAAAACCTCGTGGCATTGCTGGCCAACACGGCAAAAAAATACCCCGATAAAACGGCTATTATCATGGGGGAAAGACGGGTCACTTTTGCCCGGCTTGAAGCCGATTCCAACCGTGTCGCCCGCGCTTTGGTTAAAATGGGGGTTAAAAAGGGCGACCGCGTGGCCATGCTCCAGGCCAGCAACCCGGAGTTCGTCAATGTGTTCTTCGGGATAATGAAGGCGGGGGGCATCGCCGTGCCGCTCGATTCCCGCTACGTGCCAGACGAGCTCGAAAGCCTTTTTTATGACTGCCGCCCCGGGGTCCTCTTTATCGAGGAGCCGCCCCTGGAATCCTTGCTGCCTTCGCTGTCGCGGTTTACGGCTATTGAACATATCGTTACCGTCAACGCCAAACACGACGGACGGTACGCCCGCTACGAAGATATCCTGGCGGATAATCCGCCCGAAAAAGTCGCTATACCCCTGGACCCGGAAGATACCGCCATAATCTCCTATACCGGCGGTCCCACCATGCAGCCGCACGGGGTCGCCCTGTCGCACCGGAGCGTCTTTATCGAGTCGGTCTGCTCGGCGGCCACCATGGAGCAGACGGAGCAAGACGTGATGATGATGTTCGCCCTGCCCATGTACCACCAGTTCGGACTCACCGCCGTCCTGATGGCTTCGATATATCAGGGCAACACCGTCGTCGTCGTCCCCGGCACCGGCAGGTCGGTCAACAGCTTTATGGAAGCCGTAGCGCGGGAAAAAGGCACGATTTACTGCGGCGTCCCCTACATCTATTCGCTGATGGTAAACGTCGCGCGGCGCGAGGGCATTAAATACGACCTGAGCTCGCTGCGACTCTGCATCAGCGGCGGCGCCCCCCTGGAGCCTGCCGTGATACGACTTTTCAAGCAGTATTACGGTTTCAATATCAGCGACGTCTACGGGCAGACCGAGACCGTCTGCCACATCACCATGATGCCCATGGACGGTTCGGGTCCGGAGGGGTCATCCGGCAAGGCCCTGCCCTGCTGGGAGATAAAAATCTTCGACGCGAACGACCGCGAGCTGCCCCCCGGCACGGAGGGTGAAATCGTTACGCGGGGTCCTGTCATGACCGGCTTTTACGAAAAGCCGGAAGCCACCGCGCGCATTATGAGGAACGGCTGGCTGCATACCGGCGACGCCGGCTGGATAGACGCGGAGGGGTTCATCTTCATCACCGGGCGTATCCGGAGGATGCTTATCCTCAAGGGACAGAATATCTTCCCCGCCGATATCGAGCAGGTCCTTTTAACTCACCCCGGGATAGCCGGAGCTAAAGTAATCGGGGTCATCGACCTGGTGCGGGGGGAAACGGTCAAAGCCCTGGTAAAGCTGAAACCGGGGGCGACCGCCACCGAACAGGAAATAAGGCAGTACTGCCAGGGTCGCCTGGCCGACTACAAAATCCCGCGGGAAGTAGCGTTCGTCGACGCCATGCCGGAGGAGATTCCGCTCTGGAAGCGTCCGCAGGGCGCGGCCGCGTTCGACTTTAGGTTAGAAGGAACAGGCTAGTGTTCCAGAGCACGATAACGCCGTAACCCGCCACCGCTATCCAGGTGGCGATGACTGCCACCCTCGGGAAACGCCGGTAGATGTCCCAGAGTATCAGGGCCACCAGCAGCGAGCCGACTACTTTTAGTACCATGAACCCGACGTCACCCACCAGTGGCTGAAGAAAAGGATTGACTTCCCGCGCCACTCCCCGCTTCATGAGAATCTCGGTCAGCACACCGTCCAGGATAACGAACCCCACCAGTACCGCGAGGAGTATTATCATCTTTTTTTTGCCAAGTGTCGAAATTGTTTTCATCATGTCAGCTTGTCACTCATTCTTTCGACTAGACTATAACATTAAGCAGTGCCGGCAGGACGCGGAAACGCGCCGGCACCTCGCCGAGGAGCTCGCCGTCAGCCTGTAGCTGCATCCGGCCGTTCCGGGAGCTCACTTCTATTTCTTTCGCTTTTTTCAGGGTCACTTTGGGATGGGTCAGGTGGGTGCCCTTATAGATACGCGGCAGCGACCGCAGGAGGTCGGGTTTGCTCATATCCCCGACGATTAGAACGTCGAGCAGGCCATCGGTGAGGTCGGCGTCCGGCGCGGTAAACATCCCCCCGCCGCCGTACTTGCCGTTGTTCATAATCACCGTGCAAACGCGCTTTTCTATCTGCTCGCCGTCTATTTTCAGGGAAATATCTTTGTTCCGGTAAGCCACCAGCGTGGTCAATACGCCCAGCAGGTAAGAAGGCAGGCCTCCCAGCGCTTTGAACTGGCGGGTAACGCGCCGGACGATCTCGGCGTCAAACCCGAAGCCGGCAAAATTGACGAAGAGGCGCTCGTGTTTTTTACCGTTATCCGTGTACTCCACGACGCCGAGGTCGACGGTACGCTTTTTGGGTTGCAGGAAACAGCGGCAGGCGTCTTCGGGCCGGCGGGGGACGCCCACGGTGCGGATATAGTCGGAGCCGGTGCCGGTGCTGACGATGCCCAGCGTGGCGTCTTTGATGTTACCCGAGGCGTACAGGCCGTTGACGATCTCGTTGATGGTGCCGTCCCCGCCGACGGAGACCACCATGTCGTAGCCGTTGCTGGCGGCTTCCTTTGCCAGCTCGATGGCGTGACCGGGGGCTTCGGTAAGTTTATGCTCGAAGTGCAGGCCGCTCCCCTCGAACATGCTCCGGATGCGCGGCCATTCGCGGCCGGTACGTCCGGCGCCCGCCACCGGATTTACGATGACTTTAGCGTACAATAAGTTCCCCAACTCCTGTTCGCCCAAGTATTATACAGTTGATAATGGTTTGTCAAGATTATAACAATATAAGGTAAGAATATGCCCGTCTAAGTTAGAGCGGACGTTAAATTCGCATTAATTTATCGTAATAAATTCATAAAGGCTTTTTCAACTCCACTCGCCGGCGCCAGCCCACACGCGCGCCATCTCCCCAGCCAGCAAGCGGTTCTCCTTGTTCTTAAGGCCGGGGTCAGTTTGGAACAGCTTGACCGCCTCGCTGCGCGCCAGCTCCAGCAGGGCGATATCCGATATTTTCGCCATCCTCAGGTCGGGCAGGCCGCTCTGCCGCGTGCCGAAGAACTCGCCGGGCCCCCTCATCTTAAGGTCGGCCTCGGCCAGCTTGAAACCGTCCTGTGTGTTCTCTATTATGCCAAGTCTTTCCCGGCCAACCTCCGAGGGATTTTCCGCCAGCAGCATGCAGTAGCTCTGCTCTTTACCCCGCCCCACCCGTCCGCGGAACTGGTGCAGCTGGGAAAGTCCGAAGCGGTCGGCGCTCTCTATCAGCATGACGGTGGCGTTGGGGATATCGATGCCCACCTCGATGACCGGCGTCGAGACTAAAATATCCAGCCTGCCGGCGCGGAAGTCCGCCATGACGTTGTCCTTTTCCGCCGAAGCTAGCCTGCCATGGAGCAGTCCGAGCTTTAAATCGGGGAAGACCTCCTGGGAAAGGCGCTCGTACTCAACTACTGCCGCCTGGGCGGCCACGGCCTCCGACTCCTCGATGAGGGGGCAGAGGATGAAAGCCTGGCGTCCCTCGACTATCTGTTTGCGCAGGAAGGCATAGGCGCTGTTGCGCTGGGCGGGCTTGAGCCACTTGGTCTTTACCGTCTGGCGGCCCGGCGGCAGCTCATCGATTACCGAAAGGTCGAGGTCGCCGTAGAGCGTCAGCGCCAGGGTGCGGGGAATAGGGGTGGCGGTCATCACCAGCATATGGGGACTGAACCCCTTCTCCCGCAGAGCGGAGCGCTGTTCCACCCCGAAACGGTGCTGCTCGTCCACGACGGCCAGTCCCAGCCTGTGAAACTCGACTTCTTTCTGAACGAGGGCATGTGTTCCGATAACGATATCGATGTCGCCCTGCTTTATCTGTTTTTGAATCTGCTTTTTCCCCGACCCCTTGATATCGCCGATAAGCAGCGCCACTGTCAGCGGCCGCGGCAGGATACCCGTATAGCTTTTTAGATATCCCTCCCCTTCCTCATTCCCCAGCCGTGATAGAAGCTGGCCCACGGTAGCGAAGTGCTGCTCGGCGAGTATTTCCGTGGGCGCCATGAAAGCCCCCTGGAAACCGCTGGCGACCGCCACCAGCAAGGCCGCCGTGGCGACTACCGTCTTGCCGCTGCCCACCTCCCCCTGCAAGAGCCGGCTCATCGGCTGGTTTTTCCGCAGGTCCGCCAT
>CAYXOZ010000073.1:0-7066 GCA_964467135.1 uncultured Dehalococcoidaceae bacterium | reverse complement strand
AACGTTTCCGAAATTACCGATGTCGAGGAGAGTGGCAGGGGGCGCGGTTTATTCAGTATGAGAGAGAGGATTGGTTTTCTCGGCGGTACAAGTGGCATCGAGTCCGAAATAGGAAAGGGTACTAAAGTCTGGGCCAGGATTCCCATCGGACAGGAAATAGAGTATGCAGAAAATAAAAGTGCTGGTAGTTGACGACCATACCATCGTGCGGGATGGTATTTGCGCTTTGCTCGCTCTGGCCGGGGATATCGAGGTAGTGGGAGAAGCAGCTAACGGCAACGAAGCTTTGAAAAAGGTCAGGACGCTGAATCCCGACGTGGTGCTCATGGATATCGCCATGCCTATTATGGGAGGACTGGAGGCCACGCGGCGGATAAGCAAAGAGTTCCCCAGCACAAAAGTGCTGGTTCTCACGCAATATGATGACAAGGAATATTTCTTCCCGGTGATTGAGTCCGGTGCCTCCGGCTTTATCAGCAAGGCAGCCGCGTCTTCGGAACTGACGACAGGCATACGCTCGGTCTACCGGGGAGATTCATATCTTTCGCCCTCGGTAACCAAACTTCTGGTGGAGAACTACCAGCATACCGCCGGCGAACGTACCAGCCAGGACCCCTATAACCAATTGACAGAGCGAGAACGTGAAATATTGAAGTTGCTCGCGGAGGGCCACAGCACGCAGAAAATATCGCAAATGCTGGTTATTACACCCAAGACAGTTGAAGGTCACAAGACTAATCTCATGGCCAAGCTGGGTGTCCATAATCGTGTTGAACTGGTTAAATATGCCTTTCGTAAGGGCATCATATCCATCTGAGCTCTCTCTCTTTTCAAAATCAATAGCTGGTTATCTTCCGTGTAGTCCCCGTTTTCTGTTATAGACCCGGTTAATCGTGGGAAAATCCGGGTATATTCAGGGGTTTTGTCCACCCATCATCAGGGTAAATTCCCTGTTTTTTATTTCTCAGCCGTATCTTATAGTGGAAACTATGAAAGGAGGCTTAAGATGAATAAGAAACCGACGATTATGATTGTAGATGATGAAATCGATTTTGTGGAAGACTTGAAAAGAACACTGGAAAACGAGTCCTATGTCGTAGTCGTTGCCTATGACCGGGAGCAGGCCGAGACGACGCTCCGTGCCCATGAACCCGATATGATTATATTGGGCACGATTATGCCCCGGGGAGACGCCTTCCTTTTCCACAAGTGGATGAAACAGACTTTAGGGTTCGGTAACCTGCCTCTCATGGTAATTAATGCCACTCCGGAAAAACAGCTTCTTAAAGGCTGGAGGATGGACGAAGGTATGCAGATGGACGCCGAAGATTTCCTGGCTAAGCCTGTGGAGTTGTTAGCCCTTATCCCCCGCATCCAGGCCCTGCTGGACAGGTCGACCAAGAAAATCAGGGTACTGATTGTAGATGACCATGCCGTGGTCAGGGACGGCATAAGGTCAGTACTCACTCTGCAACGGGACATGCAGGTAATCGGGGAAGCCGTGAATGGCAAGGAGGCAGTGGAAAAGACACGAGAACTCATGCCTGATGTGGTGGTAATGGATATCGTCATGCCGGTCATGAACGGCCTGGATGCCGCCCGAGAGATATGCCAGAAATGCAAACCGGCCAAGGTTCTCATGTTGACTCAATACGATGATGAAGAAAACGTTCTGGCCAGCCGTCAGGTCGGGGCAGTAGGATTCATCCCCAAGGCGGCTGCCAGCTCCCGGCTCTTAACCGGGATACGGTCGGTAGCCCGGGGCGACCAGTCCTGGATAGAATCTCTCCAACCACATAGCCAGGTATAAAGTGAGACCGAGTGGAGACTATAACCATCGTTCTAAACGGCGTCGAGGTCAGCGGTAATCCCGGAACATCCATTCTGGACCTGGCTTTGGAATCCGGAGTTTATATCCCCACCCTCTGCCATGACCCTAATCTGGCTTCGGTAGGCGCCTGCCGGCTATGCCTGGTCGAAGACGAACGCAACGGTGCCTTGCTGGCTTCCTGCGTGACGCCTATAGCGCCGGGAATGGTTATCAAGACCAATTCACCAAGGGTGGTGGAACACCGCAAGAAAATCCTTAAGCTTATGCTGGCCAGTCATCCTGATGCCTGCCTGGTTTGTGATAAAGGGAACCGATGCCAGCTACGTAAGCTAGCGGCGGAGATGGGCATCGGTCTAATTGAATATCAGAGAATCCCCCAGTCGGATGTCATCGAGGAGGTCAATCCCTTTATCGAACGCGACCTGTCAAAATGTATCATGTGCGGCAAGTGTATCAGAGTCGACCAGGAGCTTGTCGTTGAGGGGGCTATCGACTACATGGACCGCGGCACCGCCGTCAGGTCGGCGACGTTGAACGATATGCCATTGGAGAAATCGGAGTGTACTTTCTGCGGGGCTTGCGTGGCCATATGCCCCACCGGCGCCATCATGGAGAAGGATAGGAGATACACTGGCACCGCACCAACCACGGTTACGACGGTGTGCCCCTACTGCGGCTGCGGTTGCACGCTTTCGCTGGGGGTCAAGGATGGCAGGGTGGTCTATGCCAGGCCGGCCGAAGTAAGTTCGGTGAACCGGGGCACCCTGTGCGTCCGTGGGAGCTATGGCTATGATTTTATTCATAGTCCGGAAAGACTACTCCATCCCCTGATAAAGGTGGATGGCGAGTTCCGAGAAGCGACCTGGGAAGAGGCGTTGAACCGGGTGGCTGACGGATTGAAGAGAATCAAGGAAATGCATGGCGCCGATGCCCTGGCTGTCTTCGGTTCATCCAAATGTACCAATGAAGAGAACTATGTACTGCAGAGGTTTGCCCGGGATGTGCTTGGTACCAACAACATCGATAACGGCAGCCGTCTTTATAATGCAGCCAGCCGGAGGGGCCTGGGGGCAACGATAGGCTACACCGGGACGACCGGTTCGCTCGATAGCTTAGAGAGGTCGCGAGTTATCATGGTCATCGGCGCCGACCCGGAAATATCCGCACCGGCGGTAGCCTATGCCATTAAACGGGCGGCCAGGTTTAAAGGAGCCGAGCTTATCGTCATTGACCCCCGCCAAACCCAGTTGACGCGTTTCGCCCGTCTCTGGCTACAGCCCGCCGTCGGCACTGATATCGCCCTGCTTAACGGACTGGCTAAAGTGATTATCGATGAAAAGAAGCTCGATGTAGAGTTCGTTACCCGCATGACGGATAACTTCGCTGCCTGGTCGAAGAGCCTGGAGGCTTTTACACCGGGTCAAGTTGAAGAAATTACCGGTATCCCCAGGAAGGATATTCAGGCGGCAGCGCGCCTGCTGGCAGGGGCGGAACAAGCTTCCATCGTATATGGAAATGGGATTACCCAGCAGTTAAATGGCACCGCCGGCGTAATCGCCATTGCTAATCTGGCCATGCTCATCGGGAATGCTGGCCGGCGAGGTGGTATTTTTGCTTTGCAGCGTGAGAACAATGCCCAGGGGGCTTGTGACATGGGTACGCTACCCGATTTCCTTCCCGGTTACCAGAGCATCGACGACGCTCAAAACAGGAAAAAATATGAGGAACGCTGGGGCAGGCAGTTACCTGCAAAAGCCGGGTTAACGGCTCTGGAAATGATGGAGCAAGCCGGAAAAGGCACGATTAAAGGGATGCTAATCATGGGGGAGAATCCGGTAGCCAGCTTCCCGCAGCCCGGTCGGGTGAAAAAGGCGCTGGCTTTTCTGGATTTCCTGGTCGTCGCGGACATGTTCCTGACGGAAACAGCCAGGCTGGCTTCGGTCGTTTTGCCGGCGGCAAGCTTTACCGAGAAGGAGGGGACATTTACCAATTTCGAGGGAAGAATTCAGCGCGTTCGAAAAGCCATCGAGCCTGCCGGTGACAGCCTGCCTGATGGCGAAATCATCAGGCGATTGGCCGGAATTTTAGGCTCACCCATGTCCTATAACTCCCCGCAACAGGTAATGGAGGAAATCGAAGAAATGGTTCCCTTCTACCATCACTTTGACTACACCGATGTTGATAAGATGGACTTAGACCTGCGCGAAGTGGGTAATAGTTCGCAGGGGACGAGGCGCCTTCACAAAGGACTTTTCCCCAGCGGTTTCGGGCGATTTTCCCCCGTGGAATATCTTCCCCCCAAGGACATCGCCACGGACGGGTATCCCTTCACGCTGATGGTCAGTTCCAGCCGGTATCATTTTGGCGCAGGCTCGCGCAGCACGCGGTCGGCGCGGTTAAATCGGTTCTCCATGGAAGCTTTCCTCGAAATCAGCCCTGCTGATGCTAAAGACTCGGGCCTCAGTGATGGTGATAAGGTTAAAGTAATCTCGGCGCAGGGAGAGCTTTTAACTTCAGTCAAGGTCAGCGATACTCTCCCTCGCGGTCTGCTATATATGCCGATATCTTTCCCCGCCAGTCCCGTCTATGAGCTATTCAGCACGATTATCGACCAGCCGAATAAAGCCCCGGCGCTCAAATTATGCGCCGTAAAACTGGAAAGGAATGCCCAAAATGGCTAAACCACCGAAAGCTCCAAAAATCAACCTGAAACAAATCGATAGGATCATCACCAGCTATCGAGGTCAGAAATGGGCGCTGATTCCTCTGACACAGGAGATTCAGGAGAAAGTTGGCTATATTCCACCCGAGGTCATACCGCGTATCGCCAGTGCCCTGGGACTTTTTCCCAGCCAGGTACAGGGGGTAATTTCCTTCTACGCCCAGCTTTATACCGAACCCCGGGGTAAAAACATCGTCAGGGTCTGCCGGGGGACCGCCTGCCATGTGCGTGGTGGGAAGTCTATCCTGAAATTGGTCAGGCAATACCTCGGTGTCGAAGAGGGTCAGACTACTGATGATATGGAGTACACCCTGGAAACGGTCGCCTGCATCGGCGTCTGCGCCCTGGCGCCGAACATGATGATTAATAAAGATACTTACGGCAGTATGAATCCCAAAAAAGTAGCGCGATTGTTCGGCGGGAGGAAAAAAGAATAATATGCCGCAGAAGCGTACCGTATTTGTTTGCCGGGGTACCGGATGCGTATCAGGGGGCAGTGATGCTGTCTATCAGGCCTTGAAGGCAGAGCTGGCAAAACAAGGCGTGACGGAAGCTGAAATCGACTTTTCCGGTTGCCACGGTTTTTGCCAGCAGGGTCCCAATGTCGTGGTAGAGCCTGACGGGATTTTCTATACCCATGTTGATATCGAAGATGCTGCTGAAATCGTCGTTTCGCATCTCCGGGACGCTAAACCGGTTGAGCGCCTTTTCTACAATGACCCGGTGACCGGCCAGGCGGTGCCTCATTATGCTGATATCAAGTTTTACGGTGAGCAGCAGCGTGTCATCATGCGCCACTGCGGTCACATCAACCCGGAAAGGATTGACGATTATATAGCTTGCGGAGGCTACCAATCGCTCAAGAAAGTCCTTTTTACAATGAAACCAGAAGAGGTGATTGACCTGGTCAAGCGTTCCGGCCTGCGTGGCCGAGGCGGCGCCGGTTTCTCTACGGGCACCAAGTGGGAGTTCTGCCATAAAGCCCCCGGCGTTCAGAAGTACATGATATGCAACGCTGATGAAGGCGACCCCGGCGCTTTCATGGACCGCTCTATCCTGGAAGCTGACCCCAATGCCGTCCTGGAAGGGATGGCGATTGCCGCCTATGCCATCGGCGCCAGCGAGGGTTACATCTACGTCCGGGCCGAATACCCCCTCGCCGTGAAGCGCCTGCAAACCGCCCTCGGCCAGGCGCAGAAGAGGGGTTTCCTGGGTAAGGGCATTCTTGGTTCCAGCTTCAATTTCAACGTACATATCAAGGAAGGTGCTGGAGCTTTCGTCTGCGGTGAGGAAACGGCGCTGATAGCCTCCCTCGAAAGTCGAAGGGGGATGCCACGAGCTCGTCCTCCTTTCCCGGCTAACTCCGGACTGGATAGTAAGCCTACCATCATCAATAACGTTAAAACTCTGGTCACTGTTCCTGTTATTATCGAAAGAGGGGCCGAGTGGTTTGCCGGTATCGGTACGGAAAAGAGCAAGGGAACGGCGGTGTTCGCCCTTACCGGTAAAATCGCCAACAGCGGACTGGTCGAGGTGCCTATGGGTACCCCGCTGTCCCATATCGTTTATAAAGTCGGCGGAGGCATCCTGAAGGGGAAGAAGCTCAAAGCCGTGCAGACCGGCGGTCCTTCCGGCGGTTGTATCCCCGCCCGCTTCATCGAAACGCCCATAGAATATGAGACGCTCGCCAAACTCGGCTCTATCATGGGCTCCGGCGGCATGGTGGTCATGGACGAGGCCACCTGCATGGTCGAGGTGGCCAGGTTCTTTATCAGCTTCACCCAGAGCGAGTCCTGCGGAAAATGTACCCCCTGTCGTCTGGGGACCAGGCAGATGCTGGAGATACTAACCAGAATTACCGAGGGTAGAGGACGCGATGAGGACATAGACTCCCTGCTCTCTATAGCTAAAACCGTTAAAGAATGCTCTCTCTGTGGCCTGGGGCAGACAGCCCCGAACCCGGTCATTTCCACCATCAACTATTTCCGCGATGAGTATGAGGCACACATCAAAGAAAAGAAATGCCCGGCGGCCGTCTGCGATACCCTGATGATTTCGCCCTGCCAGCATACCTGCCCGGCGGGTATTAATATCCCGAAGTACATAGCCCATATCGCCGAAGGTGGATATAAAGAAGCCATCGAAACCATCAGGGAACGTAATCCTTTTGCCTCTGTCTGCGGGCGTATCTGTCATCACCCGTGCGAAGGCCGGTGCCGCCGCGGCGAGCTGGACGACCCCGTATCTATCAGGACGCTGAAGCGCTTCGCCACCGACTGGTATGCGGAGCACGGCTCCGAGCTCGGGGAAGTCAAGCCCTTCCCTCTAACGAAGAAGGAAAAAATCGCGGTGGTTGGGGCGGGGCCGACCGGTCTTGCCTGCGCCTATTTCCTGGCACAGGTGGGCTATCCGGCCACAGTCTTCGAAGCCCTGCCCGTGGGGGGCGGTATGCTATCCGTCGCTATACCGGAGTTCCGCCTGCCGCGTGCGGCCATCCAGCAGGATATCGACTA
>CAYXOZ010000072.1:0-7068 GCA_964467135.1 uncultured Dehalococcoidaceae bacterium | reverse complement strand
GGGGCTCGTAAACGTAGCTCGCCGACTGTGGCAGGTAACGGGCGCATTCCGCGTGGACAGCCAGCGGGGCTTTAGTGGCCGTTTTGACCGGCGCCGCCGCGCCGACGTGGTCGGGGTGGCGGTGGGTCAGGACGATAAGCTTTATAGCCAGTCCCAGCTTTTCCACCGTCCGCAGTATCTCCTTAGCCTCCGCTCCGGGGTCGATAATCATGCCCTCTTTAGTCGTCTCCGAGCCCATGATATAACAGTTGGAGGCGTAAGGACCGACAGTCAATTTTCTGAGAATCATTATCAATAAAAGTATAGCCGAAATATCAGTGGTTTGCATATATTTTAAATCAAATATTAAAAATCAAATCTCAAATATACAGATAAAAAATCAAATCTTATTTCTTTTTCTATTTTTAATTTATGTTTTTGATTTTTGAGATTTGACTCTCGATTTTCTTAGCCACTTGCACCGATTTCTCCCTTTAAGTTAAACTTGGATAAATTACTTTTAGAAGGAGCACATTGGCCGACATCCGCCCGTTCCGCGGCGTCCACTATAACCCCGCGCTGGTGAAAGACCTGGGGAAGGTCATCTGCCCCCCTTACGATATTATCCCGCCCCAGGTACAGCAGGAGCTCTACCGACGCAGCGAGTTTAATTTTATCCACATCGAGTTCGGCAGGGAGCTACCGCAGGACAAGCCCAGGGATAACCGCTATACGCGGGCGGCCGCCACGCTCGAGAAATGGCTGGAACAGGGCATTCTAAAGGTCGATGGCGAGCCCTCCGTCTATATCGCCGACCACCATTTTACACACCAGGGAAAAACATATTGCCGCCGCAGCCTCAACTGCTTAGTAAAACTCGAGGAGTGGGACAAGATGATTGTCCGCCCGCACGAAGGCACCCTGTCCAAAGCCAAGAGCGACCGCCTGAACCTGTTACGGACGCTCCAGGCCAACACGAGCCCCATTATGGCCCTCTACGAAGACAATGGGCGACGGATGTCGTCGATATTAAATAAAGCTGCCCGCGGTAAGCCTGCGTTGAGCGCCCGCAGAGCCGACGGGGAAAGCCACCGGGTGTGGGCTTTATCTGATGCCGAAGCTAACCGGAAGATACGCGATTCTCTGGCGGAACAGCCCCTTTATATCGCCGACGGGCACCACCGCTACGAAAGCGCCCTGGCCTACCGGCGCGAAAGGCATACCGCCTCCCCACCGGAGGGACAGGAAGCACCCTACGATTTCGTTTTAATGTCGCTGGTAGATATCGCCGACTCGGGACTGGTCATCCTACCTGCCCACCGGCTGGTGCGAGGCATTTCGTCTTCGGCAATAGAGGGCTTAACGGCGGGTTTAAAGTCATGCTTTGACGTCGAAGAGCTGCCACTCCCGAAAACCAACAAGCTAACGCAGCTCGACCGACTGCTCTCCGAAGCGCCGGACGAGGTGAAGCTGCTCCTCTACGGACTGAAAAAAGACCGCCTTCTGTTACTGACGCTGCGCGATTTCTCCATCGTACGGTCGATGATGCCCTACTTTCACTCGGAGCTATACCACAAGCTGGACGTCAGCATTGTCGACCACGTTATCCTTGAGGAACTCCTCGGGCTAACGCAGGATACCGCCGGGGTATTTATCGACTACACCAATAACGCCCTAGAAGCCATCGATAAAGTGGCGGGACAGGAATACCAGCTGGCATTAATCGTGAACCCGGTCAAGCCCGGCGTCATCAAGGCTATCGCCGACAGCGGCGACCGCATGCCGCATAAATCGACGTACTTTTACCCCAAGATACCGGCCGGACTGGTCTTTTACCGTTTCGGGTAGTCCTTACAGACGGATTTTTAGCTTTGACTTTCCGGATTTCACTTATCATTAGCCGGGATTTTATAGTATAATGGACTTAAATATGACTGTTGAACAAGAGCTAGCCGAATTCACGCCGGAAAGGGACACCCTCTTAACTATCGGTGTCTTCGACGGCGTGCACCTGGGCCACCGGCGCCTTATTTCAGAGTTGGTCGAACAGGCCGCCAGGAGGCACTGGCTTGCCGGCGTGGTCACGTTCCGGCAGCACCCGGAGGATATGCTGTCCTCGGGGAGAAAGCTGCCCTTCCTGACGGACATCGAGACGAGAACCCAGCTCCTCAAGGACGCCGGCGTCGACTTCATCGTGCCACTATCGTTCACGGCGTCACTGGCGGAAATGGACGCCCGACGCTTTATTCATCTCTTACAGAAAAACCTAAAAATGCGCGGACTGGTCGTGGGGGCGGACTTCGCGCTGGGCAAGCGGCGTGAAGGAGACGTCGGAGCGCTGAAAAAACTCGGCGAAGAGATGGGCTTTACCCTGAGCATCGTGCCGCCGCTGGAAATTAATGGCGAGGTGGTCAGCAGCACCAGTATCAGGAAAGCTATGGCCGAAGGCGACATGAAAAAGGTCCACGCGCTAACGGGTCGCTACTTTACCCTGCACGGCAAGGTGGTCACCGGGGCGGGGCGGGGCGAAGGGCTCGGGTTCCCCACCGCCAACCTCGGCGTCAGCTCCGGGCAGGCCCTACCGCCGGACGGCGTTTATGCCGGGCTGGCCCACGTTAACGGCAAGGTCTACCAGGCGATGACCAACATCGGCAAGAGCCCTACGTTCGGAGGCGGCCGGCGCACTATCGAATCATTCCTGCTCGACTACAGCGGCGACCTGTACGGCACCGAGCTTTCGGTCGACTTCGTGGCCAGGCTGCGCGACGAAAAGAAGTTTAATAATGCCGGCGAGCTCAAGAAGCAGCTTGCCAAGGACGTAAAACAGGGTAAAAAAATACTGGATGCCGCAGGAGCGAATAAATAATGGCTACCAAAGGTAAAACCACCGCCAAAGATACGAGGATGGAGTCCATCGATAAGCAGGTCGCCACCTATATGCGCGGCGCGGAGTTCGGCGACCGCCAGATAAAAGAAATGATGACCCGGGAGCTGCGCCAGAAACTCACCGACGCCGCAAAAGAAGGTCGCCCCCTGCGTGTCTACTGCGGCTATGACGTTACTGCCCCCGACCTGCACCTGGGGCACACTATCACCATGCATAAGCTAAAGCAGTTCCAGGACTTCGGGCATGACGTAACGTTCATTATCGGGACTTTTACCACGTTAATCGGCGACCCCTCCGACCGCGATGAAGCACGCGCCATGGCATTGAAGGACCAGGTCAAAAAGAACGCGGAGACCTACGCTGAGCAAGCTTTTAAGATACTCGACAGAAAAAAGACTAAAGTCCGGTACAACTACGATTGGCTAAGCAAGCTGACCTTCGCCGATGTCATCAACATGGCTTCGTATTTTACCGTACAGCAGTTTCTGGTCCGCGACCGGCTGCGCAACCGATACGAGAAAAGCGACCCCATCTGGCTGCGCGAGCTGCTCTATCCGCTGGCCCAGGGGTATGACGCCGTCCATCTAGAGACGGATGTCCAGATCGGGGCTACCGAACAGCTATTCAATCTCATGGCGGGGCGCCGGCTCCAGGAAGCCTTCGGGCAGAAGCCGCTGGTGGCCATCACGTTCCCGGTGCTGGTAGGGACCGACGGCGTGGAGCGGATGAGCAAGAGCCGCGGCAACTACATCGGCATTGCCGAGGCACCGGCAGTCATCTACGGTAAGACCATGTCTATCCCCGACAGCATTATCATGCAATATTTTGAGCTGCTTACCGATGTCCCGGATAAAGAGTTGAGGGAGTTCAGGGCCCAGTTGAAGAAGGGCGTAAATCCCATGTCCCTGAAAAAACGCCTGGCGAGAGAGCTGGTTACGCAGTTTTACAGCGCTAAAGAGGCTAAAGAGGCAGAAGCCCATTTTGAAAAAACGGTGCAGAAGAAAGAGCTTCCGGATGAAGTCCGGGAGTTCCGGCTCTCTTTTAACGCCCTGCGCTTCCCCACCGGCGAGGTCGACGTGAGAAAGCTGCTCAGGGAGACCGGCACCGCCGCCAGCGCCAGCGAAGCCAGTCGCCTCATCAACCAGGGGGCGGTGGAAATCGGCGGTAAAAAAGTGACCAAGTACCAGTTCCAGGTCGCCAGCGGCAGCGTCGTAAAAGTCGGCAAGCACCGTTTCGTTAAAGTCATAAATACGGATTAAGATACGAGGAGAAATAGATGGCACAGTTGCGCGTTCCCGGCCCCACGCCCTGCCCGCCCGAGGTCCTCAAGGCGATGGCCTGGCAGATGGTCAACCACCGCGGTCCGGAGTTCCACCAGCTACTAACCGACGTGACTGCCGACCTGCAAAAGGTCTTCCAGACGAAAAACGACGTCTTGCTGCTGACCGGCTCGGGCACGGGCGGCCTGGAAGCGGCCGTGGTCAACACGCTGTCCCCGGGCGATAAAATCCTCTCGGTCAGCATGGGTGTTTTCGGCGACCGCTGGGCGAACATCACCAAAGAGTTCGGGGCGGACGTGGTTGCCATGAAAGTGGAATGGGGCAAAGCGGCCGACCCGGAGGCCATCAGGAAAGCGATAAAAGATAATCCCGGCGTTAAAGCCGTGCTGGTGACCCATAACGAGACCTCCACCGGCGTGACCAACGACCTCGCGGCGATAAGCAAGGTGGTGAAAGACTCAGGAAAGCTGTTGATTGTCGACGCCATCAGTAGCCTGGGCTCGATTAACCTCCCCGTGGACGAGTGGAAATGCGATGTCGTGATCACCGCCTCGCAGAAGGGCTGGATGGTCCCGCCCGGCATGGCGATGGTCAGCGTGAGCCCGGAGGCCTGGCAGGCGCACGCCGCCGCCAAAATGCCCCGTTTTTACTGGGACTTTACCCGGGCGAAGAAGAATTTCGACGAGAAGAAAGAGAACCCCTGGACGCCGGCGATATCCATCGTTTACGCCTTCAGCGTCGCCCTGAAAATGATGCTCAAAGAGGGCATCGAGAACGTCTTCGCGCGCCATGCTCGCGTGGGCAAGATGACCCGTGACGGCATTAAAAAGCTGGGGCTGCCCTTATTCGCCGACCCCGCCCACGCTTCAAATACGGTCACGGCCGTGGGCATTCCCGCGGGACTCGACGGCAAGAAGTTCCGCCAGATTCTCCGCGAGCAGTATAAGGTCGTCCTGGCCGGCGGGCAACAGACCCTCGACGGCAAGATATTCCGCATCGGCCACCTGGGACTGGTCGATGAAAAAGACGTCAAAGAAATATTAACATCTATAGAAAAAGTCCTGCCTTTAGCTGGATTCAAGAAATAGACAATCGGTAAGGACACATTTATGGCGGAAAAGCATAAAAAGGTACTGATAACCGACCCCGTTTCCGAGGAAGGTATAGAAATCTTGCGGAAAGAGGCGCAGGTTGACGTGAAGACCACGCTCAAGCCGGAAGAGATAATTGCCATCATCGGCGAGTACGACGCCCTGATGGTGCGGAGCCAGACCAAGGTCACCGCGGCCATTATCGAGGCGGGCAAAAAGCTCCAGGTCATCGCCCGGGCGGGCGTCGGTATCGATAACGTGGACGTCGAAGCCGCCACGCGCTTTGGCATCGTGGTCGTTAACGCCCCTACCGGCAACACCGTCTCCGCCGCGGAGCACACCCTCGCCCTGCTGCTGGCCTCGGCGCGTAACATCCCGCAGGCCAACGCCTCGCTCAAAGCCTGCCAGTGGAAACGCAACGAGTTCATGGGCACCGAGCTGCGGGGTAAGACGCTCGGCATCATCGGGCTGGGCAACGTCGGCTCAGAGGTAGCTAAACGCGCTCAGAGCTTCGAGATGAGGCTCATCGGCATCGACCCCCTGGTATCGGTGGAGTACGCCAAAAAGCTCCAGGTAGAGCTCGTGGAACTACCGCAGCTCCTGGCGGAATCCGACTTTATTACCCTGCACCTGCCCCTGACGCCCCAGACCAGGAACATCATCGGCGCCGAGGAGCTCGCCCGGTGCAAGCCCAACGCCCGTATCATCAACTGCGCGCGGGGCGGGCTTATCGATGAAGAAGCCCTGGTTAAAGCCATCAAAGAAAAGAAACTGGCCGGGGCAGCCATCGACGTTTTTGAACAGGAGCCCTGCACCGAGAGCATCCTTTTCGGCGTGGACAATATTATAGTTACCCCCCACCTCGGCGCCTCCACTACCGAGGCCCAGATTCTCGCAGCGCGGGACGTCGCCGAGCAGATAGTCGATGTCTTCCGCGGTCAGCCGGCGCGTTCGGCGATCAACGTCCCCTATATCCCCGCCGAGACCCTGACGGCGCTGGCGCCTTATTTCAAGCTGGCAAGAACATTATGTAAACTTGTCTATAGACTGGGGGAGGGGCAGGCCAAGACCATCCGCATCCGGTACGAGGGCGAAATCGCCAACTACGATACCGACCCACTCAAAGCAGCGGTCATCGGCGGGCTGCTCGAAGGCATCAGCGAAGAGAGGGTCAATATCGTCAACTCCAGCCTCATTGCCGCCAGGCGCGGCCTGTCCGTCATCGAGGAAAAAGAGGCCACCTGCGCCAACTATACCAGCCTGCTGACGGTATCGATAACGACCACCGCCGGCTCGTGCGCCGTGGCCGGCACCATCATTAACAACGAGTCGCACATCGTCCGCGTCAACGATTTCTGGCTGGACATAGTGCCCACGCCGGGGTCGTACTTTTTATTCGCCGACCACAAAGACCGGCCGGGGCTCATCGGGGCGGTGGGCAAAATCACCGGGGACGCCGATATCAACATCAGCTTCATGCACCTGGGGCGGCTAAAGCCGCGCGGGCAGGCTTTACTCGTGCTTACGCTGGACGAGCCCCTGCCGGAGAAACAGCAGAAGCAAATCCTGGCGATACCGGACGTCTATACGGTCAGGCTCGTCGGCCTGTAAAATCAAATGATGAACAAGATGCTTTTGCTTGTTCTATCGGCAGTGATAATCGTGCCGTCTTTTCTCGGCGGGTGCGGCTTCATAACAGGCGAGGCTTTAGACCTTCCCGGGGGCACGCCGTCAACAGTGACATCGCCGCCGCGCTGGGGATGGAGCCTGCTGGAAAATACTTATCCCTCTACCGTCATCGATAGAAAGACCGGGCAGCCTATAACGGACG
>CAYXOZ010000071.1:5281-7111 GCA_964467135.1 uncultured Dehalococcoidaceae bacterium | reverse complement strand
GGCTGGAGAGGGGCAGGGGTGAGGTTATCACCTTGAGGCTGTGTGCAAATAGAAACTCGCTGCTTAAGCATTGAGACACCAAAGCCGTTATGTTATGATAAAAAAGTCAAGCTAATACCGTTTATCGTCTGGGGAGGGGTCGCATAGTGGTCTAGTGCGGGCGCCTGCTAAGCGCTTTCCCTGGGTAACTGGGGACGAGGGTTCGAATCCCTCCCCCTCCGCTTTGAATAACGATATGAACGCTCTGGTTGAAGACTATATTAACAACCAAAAATCCCCACAAAAAGAAATTTGCGACGAATTAAGAAAAATAATCCTCGAGACTCTTCCCGGTGTAAATGAAGAAATGAAATGGGGCGTTCCGGCATTTGCGGACGGGAAGTTTTACATGGTTGCCTTGAAGGACCACGTTAACCTGGGATTTGCTAAAGAGGGGCTGACCAAAGAAGAACTAAAGCTCTTCGATGGGGGTGGCAAGACGATGATGCACCTGGAAATTTCCGGCTTGAATACAGACAAGGCAAGAATCATTAATCTACTCAAACTGGTGAACGGCAGGTAAACGAGTTTACCCCAGCATCTTCGCTACCATTCGAAGCATTTCTCCAGAAATACCGTTACGGAGTATACTATTATCGTGCCTACCTATCATATCTGGACCATCGGCTGTCAGATGAACAAGGCGGAGTCGGAACGCCTTGCCGCCAGCTTTGAAGAGCTCGGTTATCGATCAGTGAAAAACATTGGCGAGGCCGACCTTATTGTTCTGAATAGTTGCGTGGTACGACAGAGCGCCGAGGAGCGCGTAATCAATAAGCTCCACGCCCTCCGGCGACTTAAGAAAGAAAAGCCGGATACGGTGATGGCGCTGACCGGCTGTCTTGTCGACTCTGATATCGCCGGATTGTCCCGGCGTTATCCCTTTATCGACCATTTTTTTAAAGCAGGGGACTACCCGCCCTGGCTGGAAAAACCGGAAGCGTTAACTTTGCCTGCCCGCCCCTCCCCGAGCGTCTACGTCACTATCAGCCAGGGGTGCGATAATTTCTGCTCGTACTGTATCGTGCCCTTCCGGCGCGGCCGCGAGCGGAGCCGCCCCATGGAGGAAATCGTCTGTGAAGTAGGGGAGTTGGTGAAGCGGGGGGCTAAAGAGGTCATCCTGCTGGGACAGAATGTTGATTCTTATGGCAACGACCTGCCTGGCAAACCTGACCTCGCCGACCTTCTCACAAGATTGAATGATATTGATGGACTGGCACGGCTTCGCTTTTTAACCAATCACCCTAAAGATATGAGCCTGAAGCTCATCGAGGCTATCGCCGGACTGGATAAGGTCTGCGAGCAGGTCAACCTGCCGGTGCAGGCGGGCAGTGATGCCATCCTTAAAGCCATGAAGCGCGGTTACAACTTCGTTCAGTACCGAAGTCTCGTCGCGCGGCTGCGTGAAAAAGTGCCCGGTATCGCCATCGGCACCGATGTCATCGTCGGCTTCCCCGGCGAGACTGAAGCGTACTTCCGGCAGACCTTCGACTTGCTCTCGGAGATAAAGTTTGCTACAGTTCATGTAGCGGCTTATTCGTCCCGTCCGGGCACGGCGGCCGCCCGCGATTTAACGGACGATGTACCGCTTGACATAAAGAAAGCAAGGCTCGCCGAAATCGAACGACTCCAGGAGAGAGTCCAGAGAGAAATGAACTCCCTTCTGCTTGGTGAAACGGTGGAAATACTGGTGGAGGGCAGGAGCCGGGGTAAATGGTACGGTCGCACCCGTACCGATAAGCTGGTCTTTTTCCGCAGCGACCGTGATTGTCAGGGAAAGCTGGTGAACGT
>CAYXOZ010000071.1:0-5181 GCA_964467135.1 uncultured Dehalococcoidaceae bacterium | reverse complement strand
GCGCTGTTCTATTTCGTGATGATTCGTCCCCAGCGCAAGCGCCAGAAAGAGCAGCAGGAAATGACGCAAAACCTGCAAAAAGGTGATAAGGTCATTACGGCGGGTGGCATCTACGGCACCATCGATAGCCTCAGTGAGGACAGCGTCGTCATCAAGGTCGAGGGCGGCGGTACCCTGAGGGTCGCCCGCGGCAGCGTGGCGGTGCGCCGCGAAGAACAACAACAATACACCGGGAAGAAATAAGGCAGGTTGTCGCCGCTCACCCCGTTGTCCTTTCCGCATCAGGGGAAAGATTTCAAGAGGGGGTGAACCCCCCTCTTTTTCTTTGTCCCCCTTCCCTTGACAAGGGAAGGGGACAGGGGGATAGGTCGATATGGCTCTGGCTAATTATCTGACCAAAAAGCAGCTCGATAAGGTTATCGACCTCGCTCTGGCTGAGGACCTGGCCCACGGTGATATTACCACCGGGTCGCTAATTCCCCCGGACCTCTCCGGCGAGGCTTCCCTGCTGGTGAAAGAGTCGGGCGTCCTGGCCGGCATCGAAGTAGCCGCGCGCGTCTTCCAGCGCGTTGACACGTCTCTCGAAGTAGAAATACCGGTCCAGGACGGCACGCCCGTCAAGCCGGGGGATATCGTCGGCAAGGTAAGCGGCGGTGTTGCCGGCATCCTTAAGGCGGAACGCACCGCCCTTAACTTCCTCCAGAGGCTGAGCGGCGTCGCCTCGCTGACGTCGCGGTACGTGGCGGAGATTGCCGGGACCGGCGCGCAGATTTACGATACGCGCAAGACTACCCCGGGCCTGCGCTTGCTGGAAAAATATGCGGTGCGGATGGGAGGGGGGCGGAACCATCGACTTGACCTGGGGGAGGCCGTCTTAATCAAGGACAACCACATTAACGCCCTGCGCGCCACGGGCATGGGCTTGCAGGACGTCGTGGCTAAAGCGCGACGGAACGCCCCAATGGGGATAGCTGTCGAGGTGGAGGTCACTACTATCAACGAGGCTACTGAAGCGCTCAAGGCCGGCGCCGATATCATCATGCTGGACAACATGAACGCCGACGACATGGCTCGGGTGGTAAGCATGGTGGCGGGCCGGGCGAAAATCGAGGCTTCCGGGGGGATTACTCTGGAAAACGTTCGCCGGGTGGCCCTGACCGGCGTCGATATCATCTCTATCGGCGCTTTGACCCACTCCTATAAAGCCCTGGACATCAGCCTCGAGCTTGCCTCGCCGACTCTCCAGTTGATTTAAAAATCGACCGGCAATCGGAAATGGTATAATAAAGACTGGTTTACAGTGCGGAGGGTACGTAATGACCGGTGAAATGATAATTCTGGCCGGCACGGCCGCCACGATAGGCCTGGTCCATACTGTCTTCGGCCCTGACCATTATTTGCCGTTCATCGTACTTTCAAAAGATAGAAATTGGGGGACCGCCAAAACAGCCCTGATCACGTTTTTGTGCGGGCTCGGTCACATATTGGGCTCCGTCGCCCTGGGATTTATCGGTATCGCCATCGGTGCCGCCATCTTCAGCATCGAAGCCATCGAGTCCTTCCGCGGGGAGATAGCGGTCTGGTTCCTGATTGCGTTCGGTTTCACTTATATGGTGTGGGGAATTCACCGTGCCCTGCGTTCGCGGCAGCATGTACACCTGCACGCGCATGAAAGTGGCGAGTTACACTCGCATACCCATAGTCATGTCACCGAACATACGCATGTCCACGCCGGGAAATCGGGCAGCCTGACCCCCTGGGTGCTGTTTATCATTTTCGTTTTCGGGCCCTGCGAGCCGCTGATTCCCCTGATTATGTATCCCGCCGCCGAGCATAATATGATGTCGGTTGTCATGGTGGCGGCGATATTCGGAGTTACGACTGTCGCCACGATGCTGGTGATAACGTTAGGCGCCCGCTACGGACTATCAAAAATATCTGTTCCCGGGTTACAGCGATATTCACATGCCTTGGCGGGGCTTTCGATTCTTCTCTGCGGCGTAGCGGTGAGATTTCTGGGACTGTGACGCCGGGCAACTACCCGAATTTCTCGCGACTGTCCACCATCACCGTGACGGGCCCGTCGTTGTGGATTTCCACCTGCATGTGCTCCTGGAAGCGCCCCGTCGCCACTTTGAGGCCGCTCTGGCGCGCCAGCTCCACGCAGTAGTTAAACAGCTTTTCCGCCTCCGCTGGCGGCGCCGCCTGGTCGAAGCTGGGCCGCCGCCCTTTGCGGGTGTCCGCGAGCAGCGTAAACTGGCTTACCAGTAATAGCTCGCCTCTGGTATCCAGTGCGGAAAGGTTGAACTTGCTTTGAGCGTCGGCGAAAATGCGCAGGTTGACCGTCTTTTCTATTACGTACTGCGCGTCCCTTTCGGTATCCCCCCCCGCCACCCCGATAAGCACCACCAGCCCCCGCCCTATCCGGCCCACCTCCTCACTCCCCACACTGACTGATGCCCGGCTTACCCTTTGGATCAGTGCTTTCACTTTTTACTCTGGCCGGTTTCCGCTTCGCTTTTGCTTTTCGGGGGTTTGGTGTCACTTTCCGCCGGACGGTGGTCGGTGATGTAAAAGCCGCTTCCCTTGAAGATAATGGGCGTGGGATGGAAGACCCGCCGGGCGGTCTCTTTGCATTTGGGGCATTTTGCCTGTGGTTTATCTTTAAAGCCCTGCCTCACCTCGAAACGGTGCTGGCAGTGGATGCATTCGTATTCGTAAATGGGCATGGGACTTTACCTCGCGATTGACTACAACTATTATAATTTTACATCACGGGTGATTGTCAGGCAAGCTGGGACACGGGAGTCCCCTGAGGCAGCAGCGCTGGCACACTGGTTGCTTGCGGCAGGATTCTTTACCATGACGGACGAGCAGGGCGTGGTACTCGTTGAACAATCGGGCGTCCGCCGGCAGGTTGGACGTGAATATCTTTTGATAGCCGGTATAGCTTTGTTCCTGCGGCGCCAGTCCCAAACGGTCAACGATGCGCCGGGTGTAAGCATCGATGACAAACGCAGGCTTATTGCCGGCGTAGAGGATAATGGAGTCGGCGGTCTCTTCACCGATGCCGTAAACACCCAGAAGCTGTTTTCGCAGCGACTCGATATTGTTTTTGAAAAGCCTGTCGAGGTCGTCGCGGTATTTTTCGCCCAGCCATTCCGCGAAGGCTTTGAGCTTCCGTGCTTTAACATTATAATAGCCGCAAGGATATATCAGTCCGGCGAGTTCTTTATCGGTCAGATTTCGCAGTCCTGCCGGGGACAGCTTCCCGGCCGCTTTGAGGTTGCTTAAAGCTTTCTCGACGTTCGTCCAGGCCGTCGACTGCGTTAGTATCGCCCCGGTGATTACCTCGAAGGGTTCGCTGGCCGGCCACCAGTGCTGCGGGCCGTATTCTTTAAAGAGCCTGTCGTAAACCTGCCGCAATTTTTCTCTTATTTCTTGATTGCCCATGGCGGCGCCGTGGCTCCGTCTACCGAATCATAACCGGGAATGTAGGGCTTGATATCCAGCACCGGCGTCCCGTCGATGGCGTCCAGCCCCTGTACTCTCAAAACGTTGCCCCGCCGCCCCACCAGCCGCACCGTGCTTTTGCCGATGGGATTGGGGCGGTCCGGGGAGCGCGTGGCGAAGACCCCCATGAGCTTGTTTTCTGGGCTGCCCCGGGGGTGGACTTTCATGGGCGCCGGACGGCGTGATTTATGTATCCACCAGAGGACGATGATGTGTGAGAACTGGTCGAGGTCGTCCAAGGCTTCTGTGAGGGCTTTATCGATGACGATTTCGGATATCAGATCCGGTTGTTTTTGGTGCGTCGTCTCTTTTATCTCGCTCCGCACCGTGCCGATGGCTTTTAGTTTGATTTCACGCGATTCCGTCATTTCGCCTCGACCGGTGGGTCATTCCAGCGGCGTCATCGTGAGGAGCTTTTTGGCTATCTGCGGGTATCTGGCGATGAACTCCAGCTCGTCTTCGACCAGCGGTTTATGCGACTCCACGTTGGCGTACCTGACCAGTTCGAGAATCTCGTTAGCTTCGGCGCGACTTTTATTCTGGAAGGAGATGTCGATTTTCCCCATGACGTGACTGAACCCGGAGATGCCGCTGTACTGCCCGGTGATTATTTCCCGCCCGGTCTCGACGCTGATGGCGTCGCCGCGCCCCAGTTCCTCGTAGCCGTAGAGCTCGTAGTTGTAGGGGTCTTTGAGGACGCCGTCAGCGTGTATGCCGGAGGCGTGGGCGAACGCGTTGGAGCCGACCCCCGGCTGGTTAATCGGTATCGGCACATCGAAGGCATAGCTGGCGAACTTGGCAATCTTCGAGGCGCACTTGAGCTTTATCTCCCCGCCCAGGGGGTATTTCTCGGCGAAATTTTTCGATTTCGTGGCGGCCAGTATCACGCCGATGAGGTCGGCGTTGCCGGCGCGTTCCCCGATGCCGTTAATGGTGGTGTTGACGTAGGCGTCCTGCCCCCCGTCGATGACCCCCTTGGCCCCCGCGATGGAGTTGGCGACCGCCATGCCGAGGTCGCCGTGGCAGTGGATTTCTATCGGCAGTCTGACTTTCTCGGCAAGCGTCCTGACGGTCTCATAAATGGTAAACGGGTTATCGTAGCCCAGCGTATCGCAGTAGCGGAACCGGTCCGCGCCGCTTTCCCTGGCCGCCAGCCCGAATTCTATCAGGAAGCCGATGTCTGTCCGGGAGGCGTCTTCAGCGTTAGCCCCTACCGTTTCCGCCCCGCGCGCGCGGGCCAGTTTGACCGCCTCCGTCATTTCTTTAATAACCATGCTTTTGTCCTTTTTACCCTGGAACTTGCCGGTTATCATCTGTTCGGAGGTCGATATGGACAGGTTGAGATGTTTGATACCGGGGATGAGCTGGAAGGTAGTCTCCACGTCCTCGACGATGGCCCTTATCCAGCCCCCCAGCCGGATGCGCTTCAGCATGCCCATTGCGGCCAGCTCGAGGTTGGCTTGCAGGTAGTTGGTCTCGTGGCGGGTGGTCGGAAAACCGAACTCGGACTGAAATACCCCCATTTCGTCGAGGTAGATGTTGATGAGGGTCTTTTCCAGCTTGGACAGCCCGAGCTTGGCGGTCTGTACTCCGTCCCGGTTGGTCACGTCGATTAAGTATATCTTATTGGGCACTAGAGCCTTCTCCCGATAACTTAATATTAACATA
>CAYXOZ010000070.1:0-7133 GCA_964467135.1 uncultured Dehalococcoidaceae bacterium | reverse complement strand
GGGTTTCAGAGCACGGTAACGGCCGGGGTCATCAGCGCGCTGGGTCGTTCGCTGCGGAGCAAGACCGGCCGCCTTATCGAGAACGTCATCCAGACGGACGCGGCGCTCAACCCCGGCAACAGCGGCGGGCCGCTGGTGGACTCGCGCGGCTACGTCATCGGCATCAATACCGCCATCATCCAGTACGCGCAGGGCATCTGTTTCGCCATACCGGTCAATACCATGCGCTGGGTGGTCACCCAGCTAATCCGGGAGGGCAAGGTTGTCCGCGGCTTCCTCGGCATTTCCGGGCAGACAGTACCACTGCCGGTCAGGGTGGTCAGGTATTTCCAGCTCGGTCATAATACCGGGACACAGGTGGTAGACGTCGCCCCGGGCAGTCCGGCGCACCGGGCGGGGCTGAAAGAGGGGGATATCATTATTTTCCTCGACGGCGAGCCGGTGACCTCCGTCGACGATATCCACCGCCGACTCACCCGGGAAGCCATCGGCAAACGACTGGAGGTCGTCCTTCTCCGCGACTGGACAAAGAGGATGGAGATGTCCATCGTGCCCGCGGAGAATCCGGCCAGATAATCTGCTACTCGTGAACCTCAGGGTTTGCTTGGTTGACATTTGTCCACATAGTAGTAGAATTATTATATCATGAAGCTTTTCGGCTCCTCCGGCATACGCGCCGTTTTCAGCAAAAACCTTCTCGAGACGGCGTTCAGGGTCGGCATGGCGGCCGGCAGGGAGCACGGTAACGTGGTGGTGGGCCGGGACACGCGGACAAGCGGCGACGCCATGAGGCACGCGGTAATCTCCGGCCTGCTGGCATCCGGGGCGCGCTGCCAGGACGGCGGTGTCGTGCCTACCCCGACCCTCGCCTACATCACCCGCGAGTTCGCCGCCGGGGTAATGATAACCGCCTCCCACAATCCCCCGCAATACAACGGTCTCAAACTGTTCAATCCGGACGGCTCATCTTTCGGGTCCGGGCAGCAGGCGAAGATGGAAGCAGCCGTGGCGGCGAGGTCGTTCGAGACGGCACAATGGGAAGATATTAAAACAATCGGGGCGTACGATGGCGCCGTAACGCGGCATATCGAGTGTATTTTGTCGCAATTCAAAGAGAGACTGAAGGTAAAGTTGGTGGTGGACGCGGGGGGCGGGGCGGCATCGGAAGTAACGCCACTCTTACTGGAAAAGCTCGGGTGCGAAGTAATATCCCTGAATTGCCATCCCACCGGTTTTTTCCCCCGAGGCAGTGAGCCGTCCGAGGCAAATCTAGCCGAGCTGATACGCCTGGTAAAAAAGTCGGGGGCGGCGTTGGGTATCGCCCACGACGGGGACGCCGACCGCATGATGGCGGTCGATGAGCGGGGCAGGTATATCTCCGGCGATAAGCTGCTGGCAGTGCTGGCGCGGGCGGTAGGAGCTAAAGACGTGGTGACGACACTGGACGCCTCCATGACTATCGAGACAATGGGTTTCCAGGTCAGGCGGACCAGGATAGGCGATACCTGGGTATCCGAAGAACTGGTCAAAGGCGGGGATTTCGGGGGGGAGACGGCGGGGGCATGGATTTTTCCGGCGATATCGCTGTGCCCGGATGGCATTTACGCGGCGGCCCAGATAGCGGCGGTAGCGTCGCGGTATAAGCTATCGGAGCTGGTAGACGCCGTGCCGGCCTATCCTTTAAAGCGAGGCAGCGTTGACAGCGATAACGTTGATAAACAGCGTTTGGAGTCCGGTCTGAAAGCCCTGAAACCGGTATCAATCAGCAATACCGACGGCCTGAAGCTCAACTTTAAAGACGGCTGGCTTTTGATACGTCCCTCCGGCACCGAGCCTAAAATCCGGTTGACCGCCGAAGCGAAAACCGAAGACAGGGCCCGACAGCTATACGACGATGGTCTGCGGGCGATAAACAATGCCGCTAAAACCGGAGGCAAGGTAAAGTGAAGGCAGTCCTTTTAGCCGCCGGCGAAGGCAACCGGATGCGTCCGCTAACCAGCAACCGGCCCAAGGTAATGCTCCCCATCGCCAATAAACCCATTCTGGAGCACCTGCTTATCGAAGTGAAAGCCGCCGGTATCGAGGAGTTTATTTTTATCGTGGGTTACTGCGACGAGCAGGTAAGGAGCTATTTCGGGAGCGGGGAAAAGTGGGGGGTCAGCATCGCCTACTCCGAGCAGCGCAAGCAGCTCGGCACGGCGGACGCCATCAGGATGGTCGAAGGCATGGTGAGTGAGAACTTCCTGGTCATTAACGGCGACGTCGTAGTGGACCGCAAAGATATTAAAAAACTAATGAAAAACACCCGTAACACCATGGGTGTCATTGAGGTGAAAGACCCGCGCGGCCTGGGGATGGTCGAGCTCTCCGGGAAAAGAGTGGTCAACATTTACGAAAAGACGGAAAGGCCGCCCACGCTGGTGGCCAACGCCGGGCTGTATCTCTTCACCCCGGAGGTCTTCGACGCTATCGCGCGAACGGAAAAATCGCCGCGGGGCGAGTACGAGATAACCGACTCCCTCAAGATATTAATGGGAGGGAAGCCGGGACTGCTTTACCAGGAACTGGGGTCGTGGCTCGACCTCAGCTACCCGTGGGACCTGCTCACCGCCAACGAAGCGATGCTGGCGGGGTTAAAGGGGCAAAACCCGGGGCAGGTGGAGGACAACGTTTTCCTGAAAGGCGAGGTGGTCATCGGTCCAAATACAGTCGTTAAGTCCGGCACCTATATCGAAGGCCCCGTAATCATCGGCGCGAGCTGCCGCATCGGGCCGAACTGCTATATCCGCCCCGCGACGAGCATCGGCGACAACTGTCACATCGGGGCGGCGACAGAGGTAAAGAACGCCATCATCATGAAAGACACGGACTTCCCCCATCTCAACTATGTGGGCGATAGCGTCATCGGCGAGGGGTGCAACTTCGGCGCGGGGACAAAGATAGCCAACCTGAGGCTGGATAAACAGAATATTTACGTCATAGGCATCGATACCGGCAGGCGCAAGCTGGGGGCGGTCATCGGCGACCGCGTCGAGACCGGTATAAATACGTCGATTAACGTCGGCACGATGATAGGCAACAACACGTTCATCGGGCCGGGGGTGGTGGCGAGCGGGATAATCGCACCTGACTCAAAGCTATTTTAGGGGTGGACTATGAAACAGGCAGTCATACTGGCGGCAGGGGAGGGGCAGCGACTCAGACCTTTTACCGTGAACCGTCCCAAGGCGATGATTTCCATCGCGGACAAGCCGATACTCCAGTTTATCATCGAGTCGCTGGCGCGCAACGGCATCCGCAACATCGTCCTGGTGGTGGGCTACCGCAAGGAACAGGTCTACGACTACCTGGGGTCGGGGGAGCGGTGCGGCGTCAATATCACCTATATCAATCAGCTTTCGCAGGTGGGGACGGCGCATGCCCTGATGCAGGTCAAGGACGCGGTCGAGGACGAGTTCCTGGTCCTTTCCGGGGATAACCTGATCGAAGCGGCTACCATCGCCGATTTCGTCCAGGTCAAGCCGGAAGCCCTGCTGGTCAAGAGGGTCAGCGACCCGTTCCGCTACGGGGTAGTGAATATCGAACAGGGTGAAGTGCGGAATATCGTGGAAAAGCCCAAAGAAGCGCAGAGCAACCTGATTAACACGGGAATATACGCCTTCACGAAAGACATATTCAAGTTCATGGAATCCGTCCTCGATATCCCGGACGCCCTGAACAATATGCTCGCCGAGGGCTATACCATGAACGCCCTGGAGACCACCGGCACCTGGCTGGACGTGGTCTATCCCTGGGACATTATCAGCCTGAATAACGCCGTGCTGAAAAACATCGAGGTCAGCCTGGGCGGCACCATCGAAACGGGCGTGACACTCAAGGGGAAAGTGGTGGTGGGGAGGGACTCCATCATACGCTCCGGCTCGTGCATCTACGGGCCGGCGGTAATAGGGTCGGGCTGCGATATCGGGCCGCAGGTCTGCATCATGCCGAATACCAGCATCGGCGATAATGTGTCGATTGCGCCGTTTACCGAAATAAAGAACAGCGATATCGGCGACGATGTCACCATCGGCCCCGGCTGCATTATCACCGACTCCGTTATCGACAAGGGCTGTGTCCTCCAGGGGCGGTTTACCGCCGTCGGCGGACCGAGCGAGGTGCCGGTCAACGGCGAAAGCCCGACGATAAACGTGGGCGTAATCATGGGCGAAGAATGCCATATCGAAAGCAACGTCACGGCCCGACCGGGGGTAATCGTGGGCAACTACTGCCAGGTCAAAATGACCCGGGTGCTCAGCGGGCGGCTGCCCGACCGGAGCCTGGTATATTAACAGGTTTTTTTAGAAGGATTTTATAACGTGTGCGGCATCATCGGTTATATAGGGTCGAAAAAAGCTCAGCCGATTCTCCTTAACTGCATGAGCAAACTCGAATACCGGGGGTATGACTCCTGCGGCATCGCCATCATGGATAAAGGCATCGAGGTCTATAAGGACCTCGTCAGGGTGAAGGCGCTGGCTAAAGCGGCGCCCGCCATAGAAGGCACGATTGGCATCGGCCACACGCGCTGGGCCACTCACGGCGAGCCGTCTAAAGTTAACGCCCATCCCCACAGCGACTGCACCGGCCGGATTGCCGTGGTGCATAACGGCACCATCACCAACTTTGACCGGCTCCGGAAGCAACTCGCCGCGGAAGGGCATATCCTGGCTTCCCAGACCGATACGGAGGTCCTGCCGCATTTAATCGAGAAGTATTATGACGGCGATTTCGCCAGGGCCGTGGAGCTGGCGCTGGGTGACATCGAAGGCGCTTATACTATGATAGCGCTGATGACCGGCGAGTCAAGGCTGGTGGCCGCCCGTAAGGACAGTCCGCTGATTATCGGCATCGGCGACCGGGAGAACTACATTGCCTCCGACGTGCCCGCCCTGCTGGACTATACCAGCCGGGTGATTTACCTCGAGGACGGGGACATGGCCGTGGTTACCGACGGCGGCGTGAAACTGAAGAATAATCACCGGGATATCGCCCGGGAAGAACATAAAATACTGTGGAGCGTGGAGGACGCCCAGAAGGGCGGCTACGAGCATTTTATGCTCAAGGAAATCCACGAGCAGCCCAAGGTAATCCGGGACACCCTGGCGGAGTATATAGCGGCGGGAGAGCCGGCGGCAGACCTGGCCCGGGGCGGCGGCCTGGAGGACCTGCTGATACTGGCGAGCGGGACTTCGTATCATGCCGGGCTGGCGGGTAAATATATCATCGAGGGGCTGGTCAACGTCCCGGTGAGAGTCGAGCTGGCTTCCGAATATATCTACAGCGGCCAGGCATCCGCCAAGAACAATGCACTCGTGATCACGCAGTCCGGCGAGACGCTGGACGCCCTAAAAGCCATCAAGCGACTCAAGGAGGCGGGGGCCCGCGTGATTGCCCTCACCAACGTGGTCGGCAGCACGGCGAGTCGCGTTGCCGACCAGACCGTTTATACCAGGGCGGGGCCGGAGATAAGCGTGGCGGCCACCAAGACTTTCATCGCCCAACTCATCGCTTTATACTGGATGACTATCCCGTACGCCAGGGTAGATATCCGGCGACTGGACGACCTGGTGCTGGAACTGAGGCAGCTGCCGGGAAAAGTCCAGCAGGTCCTGGACAACGAGGCAGCCATTGCGGAGCTGGCCAAACAAATATCGAAGGCCGAGAGTGTCTTTTTCATCGGCCGGGGAGTAAATTATCCGGTCGCCCTGGAGGGCGCGTTAAAATTAAAGGAAATATCCTACATCCACGCCGAGGGCTACGCTTCCGGGGAGCTCAAGCACGGGCCGTATGCCTTGCTCGGCAGCCAGGCGCCGGTGGTGGCCGTCGTCGCCCAGGACAACACGTATGAAGCCATCACCACCAGCATCAAGGAAATCAAAGCGAGGAAATCGCCGGTGCTGGCAGTTATCAGTGAAAAAGACGAGACCATGGCAGAGCTCGCCGACTACGTGATAACCGTACCGGCGACCGACCCGCTATTTTCGCCGGTGCTGAACGTCGTCGCCCTACAGCTGCTGGCCTATTACGTCGCTAAAGAGCGCGGCTGCCCGATAGACTTCCCCCGGAACCTGGCCAAGACCCTCACCGTGGAATAGGTCCCTCGCCATCACGAATTGCCTGATTTAATTTTTTCCGGGTATGGTAAAATATTTCTGAAATGAATGTCAAAATCGTTGCCACCAACCGCAAAGTCTATCATAACTACTATGTCGGCGATACGATAGAGGCGGGTATCGCCCTGACTGGCTCGGAAATAAAGTCGATAAGGGACGGGCGGGTGAGCCTGGGGGACGCTTATGTCAGACCCGAAGGCGGCGAGCTATGGCTGGTGAACGCGCATATCGCCCGCTACGAAGCCACCAGCTACATGGGACATGAGCCGACCCGCCCCCGGAAGCTGCTGCTGCACCGCAAGGAAATCAATAATCTGGCCGGCAAAGTGGCGGAAAAGGGGCTGACGCTGGTAGCCACGAAAATATATCTTAAAAAAGGCCTCGCCAAAGTGGAAATAGCTTTAGCTAAAGGCAAGAAGCTCTATGATAAGCGGGAGGCTATCGCGCGGCGCGAAGCGGAAAGGGAACTAGCCAGGGCGGTGAAAAGCAAGTAAAATATAAGAGGAGGTGTTTACAGGCAGTCCTCCGAAAATTGGGGACGCGCGGGTTCGACAGGGGAAGTGCGTTACAGGATTGCAGGCTGAGGTGCCGCTCCCTCATTAAACTGGTGGCAAAAAACAAACGCCGAACCAGTAATGGTTGCAGCCTAATTAACTAGGTTGCCATCCAACCCGACCCCACCCCGACGGGTCGGGATTGGGTGCCGAAAAGCCGGGGTGCCGCTGCCTTGACGCCGGTACAGGCGGCGAAAGATTTATCGGCTGGCCTGGCCCAACCCGGTCAGTTGGGGTGAGCCGGGCGAGAAAAAAGAGCTGACCAAGCTTGTAGGAAATCCTGGACAGCTTCTTCTGGACGGGGAGTTCAACTCTCCCCCGTCTCCACCAGACTCTTTGACAGTCTCCACCGCTACGTTTTCCTGGCTCTCCCCCGCCTCCGAAACGGGGGAGGGGCGCACAGCGGTGGAGATTTTTTCATCAT
>CAYXOZ010000069.1:0-7176 GCA_964467135.1 uncultured Dehalococcoidaceae bacterium | reverse complement strand
AAGACCAACGGACCTTATCTCATCGGACCCGATGAACGCTATGTCCGCGATAAAGAAACCAATAAACCTCTCATATGGGACGCCGTGGACAATAATGCCAAGACCTTTAACGATCCCACCATCAAGGACTTTGCACTTTTCGGCGAGTATGAAGTCAACGGCGTTAAAACCCACCCCTCTTTCCATCTTGTCAAAGAACACGTTAAAAAATATACGCCTGAACATGCCGAGAAGGAAAGTACAGTTCCGGCGGAAACGGTGCGGCGCATCGCTAGAGAGTGGGCAGATGCTGCGATGGTCGGTGCGACGATAGAAATAGAGGGGGAGAAGCTCCCCCTGCGGCCGGTAGCGGCTATCATGTTCCGCGGCGGGCAGGGGCACACTAATTCAGCGCAGAGCTACTGCGCCATGTGCCTATGCAACGCTATCGTCGGCGCCATGGACGTGCCTGGCGGCACGCTCGGCTGGCCTGCCTACGTCAGCGGTTACCCGGAGACCGGCCGCTTTAAAGTCATACCCTACCCCTGCCGTGACGGCATGTTGACCGCGGGCACTTTCATGGAGCATAAGCCCTGGCCGGTGGAAGAGTCCCGGGTGCCCGATACCTTTCTTATGAAGGAATTGGTACCGACGGCATCGTTCTCTCCCCAGCCGGTGACCTCGGACTTCGATAAGTACTGGGACAAGCTGGGGCGACCCTACGAGATAGAAATGGCGATGATTTTCGGTGCGAACATGGTGCGCAGCACCCAGAACCGCGAAATCGCTGAGAATTTCTTTAAAAAGATACCGTTCATCGTCTCCTTCAATATCCTGCCCAACGAATTCTGCGAGGGCTTTGCGGACATTGTTCTGCCGGACTGCCATCCCTTGGAAACATACTGTCTCTTTGGGGCGCATGCTCCCTTCTTTAACCATCCCATCGGCATGGAGGGCTGGAGCTTCCCCATCAGACAGCCGGTGGTCAAGCCGGCTTACGAGCGGCGGAACAAGGTCGAAGCTCTCTGGGACCTTGCCGATAGAATCGGCATGAGAGAAGAAATGAACCAATATTACAACGTCTATTTCTCCAGCTTCGGCGGCGAGGCGCTCATCAGCGGCGACATCGCCAGTGTCAGAGACGTGAAGCATATCGACCCGAGTAAGGTAACCGTGCTGATAAAACCCGAAGAAAAAATAACCTACCACGAAATGATGGACCGCGCCTTCAAGTTCTACTTCGGCGAAAAGCACGGCCTAGACTATATCTCCGAGCATGGCTCCGTCGACTGGAAGAAGCAGGTTAAAGAGGCCTACTGGCGCTGGTACGTGGACGTGCGGATACCCATCTACATGGAGCATATCGCAGAGTTGAGGCCGGAAATCATGGAAAATGCGAAGAAAGCTGGCATCGAGCTCGAATGGGAGCAATTCACACCGCTTATCAGCTACTTCCCGGCGCAGGTAGGCAAGGAAATCTCTGATGAGTACGACCTTTATAGTTTTTCCTACCGCGATATCCTCCATAACGGCACCTATACCATGGAAATGCCCTGGCTGGACGAGGTCAGCCAGCTTAATCCTTACACTTACAACATCACCATGAACGAGGATACCGCCAAGAAAAAAGGCTTGAAAGACGGCGACCTCATCTGTCTGGAATCTTCGTACGGACGCAAGACCACCGGTACCCTCAAGACGATGCAGGGGCAGCACCCCAAGACGGTAGCCATATCCGCCTGTTCCGGTGCCTGGGCCAAGGGAGCGCCCATTGCTTACGGCAAGGGCACCAACTTCAATATCCTGCTGGAGTCTGACTTCAAACATGCCTGCCCGGTATGCTGGAGCCAGGAAACAGCCACCACGGTCAAGGTCTATAAAATCGACCATAGAATCGAATTCGATGGAGTAGGAGGGAAGAAACTTTGAGATGGGGAATGGTAATCGATTTTAAGAGATACATCGTCTGCAATGACTGCGTTTTAGCCTGTGCGGCAGAACTTTTACTCCTACCCAGGATTTTCTGGAACAAAGATGAAGATTATTGATGACTTGCTCTCCACATTGAATGATGAGGCGATGGTGAAAGATATCCGCCAGGGGCCCTTCCAGACGGCGGTGATGACACGTCACTGCGGGTTGGCATCCACGCCACATGACCCCGGTCCGCATTATGAGCATACGCCGGTAAAGGATGCTGGACGGCTATTAGAGAAAGACGCCGGAAAACTGGCGCACCTAGCCAATTCGTCAAGCCTGATGGAAGCAGCTATCGGCATGGCGACTATAAACTCGTTGATTGAAGTGGATAAAAAACGTTGTGTTGTCCTCAACGCCGGTGACCTTCTTGCTAGGAAAGGAGAGGGTAGAAGAGTCGCTATAGTCGGTCATTTCCCGTTCGTCCCCCGTCTGCGCAAAGTGGTTAAAGAGTTATGGGTGATTGAGAAAAATCCACAGGAGGACGACATTAACGAAACTGAAGCAGAAAACCTCATGCCACGGGCTGACGTTGTTGGTATTACCGGTACCGCTTTCACCAATCACACCATTGAGCGTCTACTTGGGTTCTGCAATCCCCACACGTATGTCGTCATACTGGGCGGCACTGCTCCGCTGTCGCCTGTTCTCTTTGATTATGGTATAGACGCCGTATCTGGAACAAAGGTAATCGATAGTGAAATGGTGCTGCGTTGTGTGAGTCAAGGGGCAACATTCCGGCAGATAAGCGGTATTAAACTACTGACTATAAGAAAGGACAGCTAGATTGACGGAACGTCGGTTTTTGTGCAAGAAGTGCTGGAACGTATTCGACCTACCGACATCTGATAGTTCTTTAGATGTAGAGATACACTGCCCGGTATGTCGTGACACTGACATTATGGAAGCTCCTCCCTGGGCTCCGCTTGGTTCAGGAAGAAACATATTTATGGGTAATGAATGGGCGTACGAATGCCAACAATGTAAATATCAGTTCAAAATGCCGATACCCAAAAGCCCAACCGAAGATAAAAGCCGTAAATGTCCTACCTGCAAGAGCGGGCATCTTCATTTAATTACGGGGGAAGGCACTCTGCCGCTTTATTGCGGCTGATAAGACTTTATTGAGGCCGTGCGCCTCATAAAAAGAAAATACAGGAGGTGAAAAATGTTTGGAAGGAATTTAACAGGACGCGGACGTTCAGGTGGTGCGGGAATGGGCTTTAGGGGAAGCTCTCCGCCTTGGCCTTATGTTGGCAGAGGCAGAGGTGGGTTGCCCCGCTGCCAGTATCCGGGAGCGACTTTATCTTATCGTGATACTCAATTCCCAACCTATCGAGCTCAAATGACAGGTGAACAGGAGCTTGAATTACTGAAACGGCAATCCGGGGATATCAGGAAAGAACTGGAGAGAATCGAATCACGCATACGCGACCTGGAAGCTAATAAAAAGGAGTGAACGATGAAAATCGCGATTACTGTAACTACCCCAAATCTGGATGCCGATATCGACCCGCGCTTTGGCCGGTGCCAGCATTTTATCGTTGTCGACCCGGACACCATGGAGTTTGAAGCTTTAAATAACTCCGGAGCCGCGGCGGGCGGCGGAGCCGGTATCGCCACTGCCCAGACTCTTGCCGGTAAAAGTATAGAAGCGGTACTTACCGGCAACTGTGGTCCCAATGCTTACCAGACACTGGAAGCCGCCGGTATCAAGGTAATAACCGGAGTATACGGCAAAGCACGGGACGCTATTCAGAGCTATAAATCTGGTAAACTCAAAGCCAGTTCCCAGCCTAACGTTGCCGGGCATTTTGGTACAGGTGGAGGGGGTATGGGACGTGGCAGAGGCATGGGCAGGCCATAAGAACAATAACGATTTTCTGGAGGTATTACAATGCCTAGAGGAGATGGAAAAGGTCCGCCGACCGGACGAGGTCAAAGAGGAGGCAGGATGGGAGGCAGCCAGGCAGGGGCGGGCCCTGGTGGCAGTTGCGTATGTCCCAGCTGCGGAGAAAAAGTGCTCCATGAAAGAGGCACACCGTGCTACTCGGTGAGCTGCCCTAAATGCGGCACTCACATGACTAGAGGATAGAATGATTATCTCTATTGCCAGCGGGAAAGGGGGGACCGGCAAGACGCTCGTGGCTACCAGCCTTGCCCTTTCCCTGAAAGACAGGTACAAGGTGAAGCTCCTCGACTGTGATGTCGAAGAGCCCAACGACTATATTTTCTTAAGGCCGGTTATCACTGAAAGAGAGGTAGTGTGCATACCTGTTCCGAAGATAGACGAGGGAAAATGTATCTACTGCGGTAAATGCGCTGAAGTTTGCGCCTATCACGCTATCGCCGTTCTCCCTAAAAGCGTTCTCGTATTTCCAAATCTCTGTCACGGCTGCGGAGCTTGTAGTTGTTTTTGCCTCCAGATGGCAATTACTGAAACGCCAAGGGTAATAGGTGCCGTTGAGTCTGGCTATGCTGATGGCATAGATTTCGTTCAGGGCACACTCAACGTCAGTGAGGCCATGCCGACGCCGGTCATCAGGAAGGTGAAAGATCTGGTCACTCACGAAGGTATTTCCATAATCGATGTATCACCGGGGACTTCCTGCCCTGTTGTAGCATCAATCAGGGGCAGCGATTTTTGTTTGTTGGTGACCGAACCAACCCCCTTCGGTCTGAACGACCTTATCCTGGCGGTAGAGACGGTAAAGAAGCTCGGAATCCCCTGCGGCGTAGTCGTCAACCGCGCCGGCACTGATAATGGGAAAGTTGAAGATTATTGCCTGAAAGAGAACCTGCCGGTCCTGTTGACTATTCCACTGGATACCGATATTGCCCGTTTCTATTCCAGAGGAATAACTCTCGTTGAAGGATTGCCGCAGTGGAAAGAGCACTTTATAAAGCTTTACCACCGTATTCAGGAGTTGGTGAATGAAAGAAGTCGTTGTCTTAAGCGGTAAGGGCGGCACCGGTAAGACGAGCATTGTTGGCTCTCTGGCGGCACTGGCACAGAGTAAAGTGTTGGTAGACTGCGATGTCGATGCCGCCGACCTGCATCTTCTTCTCCATCCGACTATCCAGCAAACAAATGAGTTCTGGAGCGGACAGACAGCCTTTATTGATGAAGAAAAATGTAAAAAATGCGGCTTGTGTTTGGGATATTGTAGATTCGATGCGTTTAAGGGTTTCACAGTTGACCCTACTTCCTGTGAAGGGTGCGGGTTCTGCTTTCGCTTATGCCCGGAAGAAGCGATAACCATGCGGGAAAATCTTGCCGGGCACTGGTTCATCTCTCATACCAGCTACGGCGACCTGGTACATGCCAGGCTGGGAATCGCCCAGGAGAATTCCGGCAAGCTGGTGGCGTTAGTAAGGCAAAAAGCGAGGGAACTGGCGGAAAAGCAGAAGGCTGAATACATCATCAGCGATGGCCCGCCGGGTATAGGTTGCCCCGTTATTTCTTCCCTTTCCGGTGCCAGTCTGGCTCTCCTGGTAACAGAGCCAACGCTATCCGGGATACATGACTTGAAGCGTGTCCTCGAAGTCAGCCGCCATTTTGATGTACCAGCCCAGGTGTGCATTAATAAATACAACATCAACGAAAATAATACGCGGCAGATAGAGGATTATTGCCACGCTCAAGGGGTGGACGTCATTGCCAGAATACCGTTTGATAACGTATTTACCGAGGCAATGGTGCGCGGTCTGCCGGTTGTCAGGTATTCCGATGGCAAAGTCAGCCGGCAGATAAAACTACTCTGGCAAAATATCGTCGCGAGATTAACAGCTAATAAAGGAGAACATCATGCCGATATACGAGTATAAATGCCGGTCTTGCGGTCAGCTTTCTGAAGTTCTGGTCCAAGGCTTCTTTAGTCCGCCAACTCCAAAATGCCCGAAGTGCGGTCATGACATGGAAAGGCGCTTGTCGTCCCCCGTCATTGTGACAGAGAAGGGCCAGCATTCAGGCAAAACATGTTGCGGGCGGGAAGAGCGGTGTGAGAAACCGCCCTGCTCTACAGGTGAACGGTGCCACCGGCACTAAGGAGGCGATGCTATGCAGGACTTGATTAAAGAATTTATGTCTCAGAAGAAATTCGCTGTGGTTGGCGCGACAGATAATCCGGAGAAGTACGGCAACCGTATAGTAAAAAACCTCAAGAGTCGCGGCTATGAAGTCTACCCGGTAAACCTGAAGCTCAAAGAGCTGGAAGGGTTAAGTTGCTATCCACATCTTGCCGATATTCCGGTCAAGGTGGACGTCGTCGACTTCGTTGTACCACCCGCCGCGACGGAAGAAATTTTAAAGCAATGCAAGGCACTGGGGTTGAATCGCGTCTGGCTTCAACCCGGCTCGGAAAGCGATAAGGCTATAAACTTCTGCAATGAGAACAACCTCAAAGTAGTGCACAGCGTCTGTGTAATGATGAACTAAGGAAAACGTTATGGAATCTTACGACCTCGAACCAAAGTATTCGACCAACGAAATATCTGGCAAATGTCTTAAGTGCTTGAGCGAGCAGGAATTGAACAGTTGCCTTATGCAGTTGCTACGGGATGAGGTTATTAACAAAGATGTCCAGCGCAAGTATGAGGCTCTGGTAAACTTCCTGAAATCACCTGACTCAAAACGACTCCGTATAGAATCAGAAAAATACCTGGCCGAAGGGAAAAAGGTATCTGTTAGAATTTCTGTTAATGAAGGCCAGCCAAAATACGAGTTAATAATAAATTAAAGGAGTAGATCAGTCATGAAAATCGCTGCAATATCTGAAGACGGAGCCACCATCAGCCAGCACTTCGGCAGGGCGCCGCTGTATGTGGTGGTCACGGTAGAAAACGGAAAGATTGTGAGCAAAGAAAACAGAGACAAAGCCGGGCACCACACTTTTGCTGCCGGTCAGCACCCTGAAACGGCGCCCGGTGAACGGCACGGTTATGATGCCGGCGCACAATCAAGGCATGCCCAGATGGCCCAGAGTATCGATGATTGCCAGGTGCTCATAGCCGGGGGCATGGGGTGGGGCGCTTATGATAGTTTAAAGGGCCGGGGTATCGAGACAGTGGTCACCGACGTCGATGATATCGATGAGGCCGTCAAGCTCTATCTCGATGGCAAGCTTCCGAATCTCATGGAGCGGCTGCACTAGAGAGGCCATCTGTGGTAAAAGCAATTGAAGCGGCCGGCTTGACCAAGGTTTACGACGGACTGGTCGC
>CAYXOZ010000068.1:0-7298 GCA_964467135.1 uncultured Dehalococcoidaceae bacterium | reverse complement strand
TCTGGTGAAATCCAATTTCTTTCCGTTTTCCTGCTCTAATGCCGTCGTGCCCGTGATACAAAATGGTGAATACTGGATTAACCTGCCCGACCCCGGCGAATACGCGCGGGCGCTGACCGCGGCGGGCGAGATGATGTTTTCCGTGCCCAAAGACAAGTTAGCCAATCTGGTAGAGAACCTGAGGGGAATGGAAAGGAATGAATCAGGCTTTGCCCATGAACAGATGATGATGCGGCCGGACTTCCCGCAGCCGGAACTCTACAAGAAGGTCTTTGAAGCCTGGGGCATGGACCACGACTAGCGGCGGCAAACCATAGACTTATGATATATATCGATGTGAACCCGGTGGCGTTTTCCATCGGGATCGTTTCCGTTAGCTGGTACGGCATCATGGTGGCATTGGCGGTGATAACGCTGGTCACCTGGGCGCTTCTTTCAGTTAAAAAGGACTCCCGCCTTAATTATGAGTTGGTTGTCAACGCTGCCCTGGTCGGCATACCCTCCGGAGTTATTTTTTCCCGTCTCCTCCATGTTATCGATCTGTGGGATTATTACTCCAAGAACCCCGGGCAAATAATCGGCGGCGAGGGACTGTCTATCTGGGGCGCGGTGCTGGGTGCCGCCATAGGCATCTGGCTTTTCAGTTTGATAAGTAAAAAGTTCTCCTTTGGTCACCTGGCTGACGTAATAGCTCCTGGCATAATACTGGCCCAGGTCATCGGTCGGGTAGGCTGCACTCTGAACGGCTGCTGTTACGGAAAGGTGACTGACCTGCCTTGGGCGGTTGTGTATACCCATCCAAACACTCATGGCCCCATTGGTATGCCCGTGCATCCCACGCAAATTTACGAAATTATCTTCAATCTCATCGTCTTCGGTATCCTGTTCAAGCTAAGGGGCCGGCTAAAGCCAGACGGCTCGCTTTTTCTGGTCTACCTGATTTTATATTCGGTATGGCGGCTGGGCATCGACTTTATCCGCGATGGTACCCCCTTCCTCATTGGCCTGCATCAGGCGCAAGTTATCTCCATTATCGTTTTGGCCATCACCGTCCCTCTGCTGGTCATCAGAACCGCCTGGCAGAGAAAGAAATAGAGAGAAACCCTCTTTAGTAAAAATACCACGTTCGTTCCAGTGTGCGCCCATTTTACTCTATGCAATCTGTGTTACGATAAAAACACAGACATCCCGATGTTTGTTCAATCCTAACAATCAAGTAAATTGTTACCCAACGATCTAGCGAAAAGTTCAGTTTATAACTATTCAAATGTTTAATCATGTTACTCTCATTGCAGGCTTAAAAGAGGAAATTGAAGCTTTCAACTACCAGAAAGGCCCTGATTAATACCAGCCCAGCGTGCCTTCGCGCTTGGAACGATTAATTCCCCACTGCAATACTCTATAGCCAAGGGGCAGGAGGATGATGGCGAAGGCCGATCCCTTTAAAAACTCTACCGCCGTACTCCAGTTTAACAGTGAGGGGTTGGTCAGCATGGCCAGGCGGCAGAGGTGATATACCCAGGTTTGCGGTAGGAACCACGATATCGTGGAAAAACCCGGGAAAAATATGGTATTGAGATAGATTACCGGGAAAGAGACCCCGGAGAGCAGGTTTTGCAGCACGTTTATGGCCCAGGTGATGGGGTCGGTGGCTTTCGTCACCACTCTCAGTCCGGTCGATATCATTGACAGGCCGACCAGTATTGCCGCCGATATTATAAAAGCGACGATGGTAGAGGGTATGTTAACATTCAGCCTAGCTCCGAAGAAATAAATGCCTATAAAAAGATAGGGTATAAAGGTAAACACGGAGAAGATATACGTCCACATGATATTGCCGATAACGAAAACGGGGGTCTTTATCCCCGTCATCAAGACGGTCTCCAGCGTCCACGGGTTGAGCTGCCTTTCTATCCCCTGCGCCAGCGGCATTATCAGGTTACTGATGGCGATACCGACCACGAGAAATGAGATGTAGTCGCTATTATACATCTCCTGGACCGGTCTCTGGACATAGCTGGCGCTTATTCCCCACGAGAACACGCCGATAAATACGTTGATAAGCTGTGTAATGACCGCTGTCCGGTACGTTGTCCAGCTGAAGAAGTCCCGCTTGGTGAATGCTATTATCTGTTTAATTTCTATCGGAAGGTTCATTTTCAGTATCTGACCTTTTTTACCCCTGCCCTAACGTTGCGCTGGTTGTCTGGTAAGATGCATGAATACGTCTTCCAGGCTCGGCTCCTCGGTGTTTATCGCTCCTATCTTCAGCCCGCTATTTATTATCACTGCCAGGATAGAGGAGATATCCATCTCCTTATCTCCCCGTACTGATACTCCCAGGCAGCCGTTTTCCCGGCTGATATCCGGCGTAACCTCGTTGACGCCCGGTATCGCTTTGATATCATTTAGCAGTTTTTCCTGCGACCCGCCGGATGAAGCGCCGGTAAACGCTATCTTCAATGTTGTTTTGTCGAACATCAGGCGCTGAATATTTTTCGGCGTATCGCATGCCAGTATCTTGCCGCGATTCAGAATAGCCACACGGTCGCAGATATCCTCCGCCTCGTCTAAGTTGTGGGTGCTGAGCAGGATAGCCTTGCCCTCTCCGCGGGCCAGCCGGTCACGCAGCAAGCTCCGGAATTCCGCCGCAGCTCCCGGGTCCAGTCCCGCCGTAGGCTCGTCGAAGAGAAGGGTGGGTGTATTGCGCAGCAAAGCCCGGCAGAGCAATAGCTTGCGCTGCATCCCGGTCGAGTATCGCTGGTAGCCGTCATCAGCGCGCTCCTTTAACCCGGTGAAGTCCAGCAGGTGTTCGATGCGTTCCCTGGCTTCTTTGTCCGTAATGCCGTAAAGCAGCGCGTAGAACGCAAGGTTTTGCCGTCCCGTCAACCTCCAGTCGAATCCCCGACTCTCCGGCAGGATAGCCTGGAGATATTTCAGCACTTCTCTCGGCTGCTTTTTAACGTCGAATCCGTGGACCAGCGCTTGCCCCTCGTCATGGATAACCAGGGTGCAGAGAATCTTGACCAGGGTGGTCTTTCCCGCGCCGTTGGGGCCCAACAGGCCGAAGACCTCGCCGTCCTTTATCTGTAAATTCACGCCGCGGAGTGCTTCGATAAAGGTGCCGTGCCGCTTGGCAATGGTACCGAATAGACCCCCTAAAGAATCAATGCGCGGTCCGGCCGGTGGCCTTCTGGTTCTGGTCGGATATCTTTTGACCAGTTCGATAGTTTCGATGGCGTAAGTCATAGTCGGGTTTTATCAGTTTCTTAATATTCTACCACTGCTAGAGGGTCGGATACTATAAATTTACTTCGATGTGGGAAATACGGAAATCACGGGTTGTGTGAAGTAGGATGGAAATTCTTATATATAACGTTTAATGGGCTCGTCTTACTTACCGAACTAGATGTAATACCTTCTATGTAACTATTAGAATGCGTACACTCTTACGCGGAACAATCGCTTGATTTGTTACATCAAAGAGTGATTATCTTTAATTGTCCATCATTAGTAAGACATAATGGGCTTGATCATGTTTCCATCTTTAACGATGGGATTGCTCTTGCAAGGCATATTATAAACTCAAGGTTCTTTAAAGATAGTCTTGGAGAGGGGGCTGCGCCCCCTCTCTCCTGAACTCCCCTCTCCAGCCAATACAATTAGCGGCTCCATGGATGTTTCTGGCTGGAGAGGGGATATAGGGGTGAGGTTAGTACGAACAACCAAAAGCAAACAAAACCGATGTTATTTATATTTGTCTGTTGCCCCCATTTAGGAGTAAAATCATTTAAACCCATTTACAAAATCAGGAAGGAGTTTGCATGAACGCCAAAGAAACCGAGGCCAGGATTAAAGCCCTTGAGAAAAAGGTCGGCCTGCTGGAAGACGTCAACGAGGTCAAGAGACTCCAGCGCGTCTACAGCTACTACGTCATGCACATGATGCGCGATGAAATCTATAATCTGTTCGCCGACCACCCGGAGGTAAAGCTGCACTGGCTCGAAGGCACCTGGCTGGGCAAAGAGGGGGTAAAAAACTACTTCGGGGTGGGGTCGGACCGGCCGGAGCCGCCGCCGGGCTTTCTGCACCAGGTCATGCCCATCGCGGGGGTGGTCGACGTCGACCCGGACGGCAAGCGCGCCAAGGGGCGCTGGTACTCCTTCGGAGGGGTCGCCATTCCCCGGCCTGATAAACCGGGAGAGTTCAACGGCTCTATCGTCGGCGGGCTTTACGAAATCGAATACATCAAGCAAAACGGCGTCTGGAAATTCCTCAAGATAGACTGGATAATTCCGCTTAACATCAGAATCCCCGCCGACCAGTGGGTATCAGTGGAAAATTTCGCTAACGCTATTAAAAATTTCAAGGGACCCGTCCCCGATATCGCCCCCGAGGACTTCGACCCGCGGTTCGTGTCCGGCTATATTTTCCCCTTCCACTACAACCACCCGGTCACCGGCAAGCCGGCCTCGGAAAAAGCCAAGAACGCCAGGCTCATCGCCGCGGCGAAAGCCAGAATGAAAGCCGCGCCAAAATCTAAAGCCAAACCGAAGTCGAGAAAGCAATAGAGAGGGAAAATATGTCAATCCAAGGCAAATACGGAAAATGCATCCACACCAAAGACCTAATACGGAAAATACCGCATTACGGCGGAAAATCGATAGTGGCGCACGACGGCGAACTGGACGCGGACTGCTCGATTGGCTATCACTGCATCGCCAAGCCCATGTCCTTCGATTTTCCCCACGCTCATAAGTTCCCGGAAATGCTCTGCTTCATCGGGGGGAACCCGGAAGACATTACCGACCTGGGGGCGGAGATAGAGTTTACGTTGGGCGGGGAAAAGCACCTGATAAAAACGCCGGCGGTTGTTTCCATACCGGCAAGGGTAAAGCACTGCCCGATAGTTTTCACCAAAGTCACCAAGCCGCTGGTCTTCCTGGAGATATCGTTAACGCGAGTCTGGAAACCGGGAAGAAGACCGCCTCCAAAGAAATCGACAGCCGCGAAAAAGGCGTCCGCGACACCTCGCACACCTAAAAGGAGCAATTAAAGTGTCAAAATCCAAGTGCGCGAAATACATCATTTACGACGTGCCGCCGCCACCACCCGGTCAAAAACCCCTGGGCACGCCTAAACGCCTCGCGGAAGAGCGGGCGAAAGGCAACTACATGGAAGCCACCTGGATGTTCACCCTCGATGATAAAATCGCCAAGGGAGGCATTTATACCAACTGCGTCTGGCTCTGGGCAAAGCACGGCAAAGACCTCGAGATAGAGATTGCCCATACGCACAACTTCGACGAGACGCTGGGATTCATCGGGACGGTAAGGGACAAGCCGCGGGAGCTCGGCGGCGAGCTTGATTTATGGCTGGAAGACGAGAAGTTCACGATAAATAGAAGCTGCCTGATATTCGTCCCGAAAGGCATGAAGCACCTGCCGCTGGTGCTCAAGAGAATTGACAGCCCTATCTTTTTCTGGACGGCCGGCAACGGCACGGAGTATACCCGCACATCCGGTAACGAAGAGTTCGTTTAAGACGCGGACTATAAATAAAATAAGGAGAGACATGGCGGACAAAACGAAATACGGCAAGCATATACTGAGAAACGCTTTCAAGAAACACCACCAGATGGAGGGGCTTTCCGCCAGCGGCGACGAGATGGACGCCGACTGCATCCTGACGCACCACATTTTCTACAAGCCGGAATATGTACTCAAACAATCGCACTTCCATGACGATTTCATGCAAATACTGTGTTTTCTGGGGACGAACCCTAATGACGTCCGGGATTTCGGCGGGGCGGTCATCGAGCTCTGCCTGGGCAAGGAAGAGGAAAAACATATTATAGATTCCCCCGTCATCGTTCCCCTCCCCAAAGGACTACCGCACGGGCCCCTCTACTTTAAAAAACTCCCCAAACCCGTCATCTTCCTGGAGATAATGCTGACGCGGAAATACCACAGCAACCTGCCGCCTCCCCCCGGGGCGGCCATCCCCGGTGCGAAACCCGCCAAAAAAGCCCGGCCTACCAGCAAGGCTAAAGTCGCGTCTAAAGCTAAAGCGAAACCGGCGGTCAAAGCAAGGCATAAAGCTAAAAAATAGTCAGACTCTATTCGAATAACTTGTTACTCACCCCTGCCCCCTCTCAAACAGGGTTATTTCTGACGCCGGAACAACGGTTGTTTGAGAGGGGAGGGATAAGAAGAGGGGTTTCACCCCTCTTAGACGCTTCAGTTATTATGTAAACATTTCCCTGCTTACGTTCTTTCCCGTTGTCTATTGAACCTAAACAACATCATTAATAAGATATTTATCTTATACTCCACCCCGTTTATGCCCCGTTTATCGCCCGGATGTTAGTCTATAACGTTACATTGAAACACCAGAGGAGACTAACATGCTAGCGAAGACGAAGGTACTTGCCATCAGCCGCGACACGGCGCTGGTGAATTTTCTCCGCCGCGAACTCAACGGGGACGATTACGAGATAGTCACCACCCAGCATACCGGCGTCCAGCTGAAAAGCATCATCGATAACGAACGGCCGGGATTCATCATCCTGGATATCGTCATGCCCTCGCTCGACGGCATCGGTATCTGTCTTCAGCTAAGACAGTGGACGCAAACACCGGTAATGATGCTCAGCACCTGGAACACCGGTAACGGTACCGTCCGGGGACTCAACCTCAGCTCCAATGATTATCTTACCGAACCTTTCAGCGGCAATATCCTGAAAAAGCGGATTAAAGAGACGCTGAAACGGAACGAAATAACCGACCTTATGCCGAATGTCCGCACTCATAATAACTAGAAAGAACGGTTTAACACCGGGAAGGAACTAACATGATTATACTGTGGGTAAGAAAAAGAAAGGCGGGGGAGACAAAAGACGCCCCCGGCAGCGATAAGGACACTTTCCAGAAACACGACGAGCTGATGAAGAAGTTCCGCTTCGCCCATCCGGACCGGGAAGTGAAAATCGTTCCGGCGAAAGACATCCTGACCACGGACGGCAACCTCCTGGCGCCGGTCGACTCGGTAAAGCTGGACAAGAACAAACAAAACTAAAACGACGAACATTTTTCCTCCTGCGAAGAAGCTCTCCTCATACCAAAGGGAGGGCTTCTTCGTTGTTAAGCGATAACGCCGGACAGCTTCGGCACGCTTGCCACGATAACTCGCGTAATGCTAAAATGAGGAACGGTAACAAACCGGGCCGTTAGCTCAACTGGTAGAGCAGATGACTCTTAATCATCAGGTTGGAGGTTCGAGTCCTCCACGGCTCACCA
>CAYXOZ010000067.1:3118-7461 GCA_964467135.1 uncultured Dehalococcoidaceae bacterium | reverse complement strand
CCTTTACAGACACGACGACTTTCTCTACAATGATATTGTCAACCCAGAGAAGGAGCCAGAAATATGATTAAAGCCGTCTTCTTCGACCTGTACCAGACGCTGGTGCGCTACGAACCGCCGCGGGAAGAAATCGAAACCGGGGTACTGAAAAAATTCGGCATCGAGACCACGCCGGCGGCGCTGGTCAGGCCCATTATCGTCGCCGACGAGTTTATCTATAACGAAATCGCCCGGCAGCCTTTGAGCGCCCGCACGAATGAAGAAAAATTCGCCCTCTACGCGCGCTACCAGACAATCCTCCTGCGAGAAGCCGGCATAGCGTACGACGCTAAAGTAATCCCCAGCCTGCTCGCGGCGATGCAAAAATCGGCGATGGACCTGGTGCTCTTCGACGACGTCATACCGGCGCTGACCGACCTGAAAAGCCGGGACCTTATCCTGGGCTTGATTTCCAACATCGAGCAAAATATGACCGCGACGCTGACGAAGCTGGGGCTGCCCGCCTGGCTGGATATAATCATAACGTCACTGGAGGCCGGCGCCAGCAAACCAAAACCGGAGATATTCCAGAAAGCGCTCGAAAGAGCCCGGGTGAAGCCCGCCGAGGCGCTCTACATCGGCGACCAGTACCAGGTCGATGTCCTCGGCGCGAGGGGGGCGGGGATGCGGGGCATACTCATCGACCGCAACGATTACTACAAAGATATCACCGACTGCCCGCGGATAAAGAGCCTGGCGGGGGTGGCGGGGTATTTATAAAGACGGACGTGCCCGGCTGACACGCGGTTTTTTTCTCACGAATGTCCGGTTGATTCAAGCCCAGGTCTCTGGTCCTGCCTTCTTTTGAAAATTTTACATTGATTTTACATTACCGAAAAACCCCGATAAAAATCCCCGCCTATAATCCTTATTGAGACTGGTATAAGACCGTCCCGCAAGTCCGAGGGGCCCCGGGGCCGGAGACGGTAAAAACCGGTCAAAAATAAGGAGGCAAGAGAATGAACAGAAAATGGCTGATCATCATGGGACTGGTACTTTCGCTCATTACCGTGATCATCGCAGCGGTACCGGCCCTGGCACAGGATGAGGAGCCGGCAGCGACGGCGAATACCAACAGAGGGGCGCTGGCCATCATCGCGCCATGGACGGTCCCGGCCGGCAGGGAATTCACCGTGAGGGCTTTCCTCAGGGAAAACCAGGAGCCTTTCCCCGGCGCGGGTGTCTGGGCTATAGGAGCGGACGCCACCGATGCTCTAAAGGCAGAGCTTGGCCAATTCAAAGAAGAATCGAGCCAGCCGGACGTAACCACAGATTACGAAAGCATCCTGGGCAGGCACGGCGGCTACCTCGGCCGGACGGGTGGAGACGGCTACCTCACGTGCACCATCGAGCAACCCGGGAAATACGTCCTGGTGGCCGCCAGGAACGGCTACCAGCCCGGATTCACCCACATCGGCATCCGGGACACGGTCAACGCGCTCGCCATACGTGCGCCGAAGCGCGCTCCGGCGGGCGAGCCGGTCACTATCGTTGTTTTCGAGCGGATAACGCAGAGTCCCGTTGAAGACGCCGGCGTCTTTGCCGTCACCCGCGACAACGCGGACACTCTGAAAGAGGCCGCGCAGGCGCTCAAGGAAGATACCAGCATAGCCGCCGAAGACAAAGACTACGAAGCCCTGTGCAACACCTACGGCTTTTTCCTCGGCAGGACGGACGAGAACGGCAAGCTGGAATTCACGATTGACGAGGCCGGGGTTTATCTTCTCGTCGCCGTGAAGAGGGGCTATTTCCCGGGGTTTTCTCTCATGGCGATAGTCAATAAACCGAAAGCCCTGGGTATCAAGTCGGTCCCGCCGCGGACGCATGTCGGCAAGGAAGTGACGCTGAATGTCTTCGACCGCCAGACCAACGACCCTGTTGAAGGCGCCGGAATCTGGGCGATGAGCCGCGACGAGGCGGCGGCCCTGAAACAGGAAATAGCGGCCACGGGCGAAGGCGCTAATACCGCTGCCGCCGAGAGGGACTACGAGGCAGTCGTCTCGGCGCACGGCACTTTCCTGGGATTTACGGATGAAAACGGCAAGCTTCCCGCGACGTTCGATACGGCCGGTATCTACGTGCTCGTGACGGCCAAACCGGGTTACCTGCCGGGGTTTACCGTGCTACCGGTAAAAGAAAAACCGGAGCCCAGCACGGTCGAGAAGGAAAGCCGGGCAAACGTTCCGTCGCTCAAGACTAACAACATGGAAATCAGGTAAAATAGCCAGAACGTGCAGTTGATTGCGGATCCGGGTCGGTCGGAAAGACCGCTCCGGGTCCGCGGGTTTAAGCCCCGTGCAGATATTCCGGTGTGATAGTATAATAAAGAAAATTCCCATGACAGGAAAATACCGTGCCTAAAATCCTGGTAGTCGACGACGAACCGCATATACTGGAGCTGGCGAAAATGTACCTCGAGCGCGAGGGGTTCCAGGTGGCATGCGTCGGGACGGGAAAAGGCGCCTTGACCGCACTGTCCGATAATCCCGACCTGGTCATCCTCGACTTAATGCTGCCCGATATCGACGGCTTCGAGGTATGCCGCCAGATACGGGCCAAAAGTAACGTCCCCGTCCTGATGCTTACCGCCCGCAAGGATGATGTCGATAAAATCGTCGGGCTGGAAATAGGGGCGGACGACTATATCACCAAACCTTTTAACCCCAGAGAGCTCGCGGCCAGAGTCAAGGCCGTCCTGAGACGCTTTCAGGCCGGCGCCGCCCCCGGCAATATCATCGAGATGGGCAGGCTGCGTATCGACCTTTCCCGCCATGAAGTCACGAACGCCGGACAGCCGGTTACCCTGCGCACCAAGGAATTCGCGCTCCTGGCGGCGCTGGCGCAGAACCAGGGCATGGTCTTCAGCCGGGAGAAACTCCTCGAGATGGTATGGGGGTACGACTACTATGGCGAGACGCGTACCGTCGACGTGCATATCAACCACCTCAGAGAAAAGCTGGCAGGCTCCGGCGTGTCGATTGAAACGCTGCGCGGTACCGGCTATAAAATGATTACACGGGAGGAAGCGGCATGAGCCTGCGCTGGCGTCTTTTTCTCACCTTCGCGCTTATCGCGGTGCTTTGCCTGGGGCTGGTGGCCGTCTCGGCGGCGGTCATTTTACAGAGCCAGCGCGACCGCCTGGCGATGGAGCAGTTGACCACACTGGGAACGCCGATAGCGGTGCAGGTGAGGTCGCTGGTGCGCGCTTCGGTCACCGCCGCCAACCTTCAGGCCGACCTCAAAGAGCAGGCCCAGGATAATAACGTCTATATTATTTTCGTCGATAATTCAGGGAAAATAGTGTCGCAGATATCCCCCGGCACGAATATTCAAAACCTGGACATAGCCCGCGGCGCCTTTCCCCAGGGACTGACCGAGCCATCGAGCGGTCAATTCGTGACCGCCGGCGGAGAGACTTACCTCTACGCCGCCTTCCCCCTGGCTAAGGCTAACGCGGTCCCAGCGCTGGCCCGCTTTAATACCCTGGTCCTGGCCACACCGCGGGCCACGACAACGGCCATCATCGCGGGACTCGCGCCTCCGTTCATTATAGCCGGCCTGGTAGTGCTGGCGATATCACTGCTGATAGCCATACTCTTCGCCCGCTCTATCTACCGCCCCATCAGCCGTGTCAGAACGGCCGCGGAAAAAATGGCCGAAGGACACTACGACCAGGAGATACCGCTGGCCGGTCCGAGAGAAGTCCGGGAGCTTGCTTCCAGCTTCAATAAAATGGCGGTCCAGGTAAAGCACGCGCAGTCCCGCCTGCGTCACTACGTGGCGGACGTCTCTCACCAGTTGAAAAGCCCCCTGACCTCGATTCACGGTTTCGCCCAGGCGCTGCTGGACGGCACCGCCGGCGATGATACGGCCAGGCAGCGGGCGGCGGCCATTATCAGCGACGAGTCGAACCGCATGAAACGCCAGGTTGATGAGCTGCTGGAGCTCGCCAGGATGCAGGCCGGCCAGCTCAAGATGGAGCAGGAAAAGGTCAATATCAACGAGCTGCTGGAGCACTGCCGGGAGGTCTTCGAGGTGCAGGCGGAAGAGAAGAAAGTGAAGGTGAAAATCTTTGCCGAGCTGCTCCCGCCGTGCTACGGGGACTTCGACCGGCTGGAGCAGGCTTTCAGCAATATCCTGGATAACGCCATCAAGAACAGCCCGGACGGTGACGAGATAAAGATCACCGGGAAGAACGTGGATAACCGGCTGGTCGAGGTCAGGGTGATAGATAACGGCCCGGGGATACCGCCGGAACAATTGCCCCACCTTTTCGAGCGTTTTTACCAGAGCGGGGGCGTGAG
>CAYXOZ010000067.1:0-3018 GCA_964467135.1 uncultured Dehalococcoidaceae bacterium | reverse complement strand
TTGAAAGATTGCCAGTCACCCGGGGACATGGCCGACATCCGTCCGGAGGCGGCCCAGGTCTCCTCCAGCCGGTCGACCCACTCGTCCGCCGGGCCGCCCTCTTCGCACCGTACGACCCGCTGCGACGGCAGCAAACCGGCCGTGCCCAGCAGCAGAGCCTGATACCGGGCCAGGCGTTCTTCACGGGAGACCACACCCTCCACCGCTTTGGCCAGGCGAAGCAAAGTCAGGCGGCGCGCCAGCTCCATCATGGAAAGCTTGTTCTTCGTGTAGCCCAGCGCCCCCATCATGCCCCGGTACAGCACCTGGCCCGCGTCCTCAGGCAATAACTCCGCCCGTAAAGCCGCGACCCGGGTGAAAAACCTGCGGTCGCCGGCGGCATCCAGGACCCCGCCGATAAAGCCGTCCCCGCGTCGTCCCACGACCGCGCGGCAGGGCATCGTCCGGCGGACCAGAGGATAAAGATTGCCGCGGTCATCCGGGGCCTCGATGAATCTTTGCAGCGCGAGGGTGGGCACCTGGCGGCCGTTTTGCAGAGTCACGGCTGCCGGCGTATCATGCCAGTAAACGACGTGCAGAATCACCCGGTTATAGAGGGGGTCCCGGTGGTGCCGGTGCCCCCACCAGCTGCTCGACCGGACATGGACTTCGACATCGCCTCTCTGGAGACCGCCGTCATTGGCGATGACCGCGTCACACAGGTCGGCGCCGCGGTCATCATTAAGCCGGCCCGGGTAGACTATCGCCACCTTCCCGCCGTCCTCCGTGGCCAGGTCGGTACGTCCCGGCAGATAGTCCTGCCAGATTTTAACGACGCGACTCTCCGGAAGACTGACTTCTATCGACGCAGCCCCACCCTTTTTGTCCACCTCACCCCTTTAATCCCCCTCTCCTGACAGGAGAGGGGGAAGAAAACTGAAGAGGGGCTGATGCCCCTCTTAAACGCCCCTCTGAAGCGGATACAAGAATGGGAGAATCAGGGCTCGCCTTTAGAACTTCCTCCCGAATTAGACTAGCGAGACTATTGGACGCTCAGTTTATGTTGGCGGTAACGGTATAACGCGGCCAGCGCGGCGATGGCGTCTTCGTCGCGGCTGTAGCAGGCAATGCCGATTTCCTGGAAGCCCCGGCGCAGCTTGAGGTATATCTCCCGGTCTCCCAGGGGGCACACGGCCAGTAGGGGCTTACCCGGGAAGTCCTTTTTTATTTCGCCGAACAGGGCGGGCACGTCTTTCCCTCCCAGCCAGTCGATGGCGCCCATAATGACCACGGCGGCATCGACGCCGGCATCCTCCAGCACCGCCCGGGTGGCCGTCCGGTAAGCCGCCTCGAAACCGCTGGCTTCGATGGCCACCCAGACATCCACCGGACTTCTAGCGCGCCACCAGTCCGGGTAGACCGTCTTTATTTTGTCCCGGGTCGCCGGCGCCAGCCCGGCGATGCGCAACCCGTGCCGGGCACAGGCATCGGCGGCGGTCACGCAGCCGGAGCCGGCCAGGTTAACGATAGCCACCCGGTCGCCCGGGGGCAGCGGCGCATGGACAAAGCCCTTGACGACGTCCCAGAGCCGCTCGAAATTGCCCGCCCGGATGATACCCGCCTGCCGGAAGAGCCCATCATAGACCGTGTCCTCCCCGGCGACGGAGCCGGTATGGGTGGCCGAGGCCCGCGCGCCTTCTCCACTCACGGCCGACTTCACGACGATGACCGGCTTTTCCGGGACGATACGCCGGCTCAACTCCAGAAAACGCCGCCCGTTCTTGATACTCTCCAGGTACATGGCGATGACTTTCGTCCGGGTGTCGGCGCCGCAATACTCCAGCATATCGCTCTCGTCGACATCGCATTTATTGCCCAGGCAGGCTATCTTGCTGATACCTATCTCGCCGTTAATCAGGGGCAGGTAGACGCCGGTAAAGAGCCCGGTCTGCCCGATGAACCCTACGGAACCGCGCCGGATTTCGTCATGGGGCAGGAACAGCGCCAGGCGTCCCAGGCTGGTATCGAAACGGGCGTAGGGATTGATGGTCCCCACGCTGTTCGGCCCCATGATTCTTACCCCGGACATCTCCGCCAGCCGGGCCAGCCGCCTTTCCAGAGCCGCGCCGGCTGCATCCATCTCGCCGAACCCGGCCGACTCGATAATGACCGCCTTTACCCCGGCATCGACACATTCTTGAAAGGACGCCGGAACCGACGACGGCGGCAGCACGATAACCGCCAGCTCCGGCGGAGCCGGCACTTTTTTCAGTGCGGTATATGACGGCAGCCCCAGGATATTTTCCGCCTGGCGATTGACCGGAAATATCCGGCCCGGATAGCCCATCCGCACGAGGTTCTCGATAACGTTATAGCCCCCCTTGCCCGGCTGGCGGGAAGCGCCGATGACGGCGACGCTCTCCGGCGCGAAGAAAGGCTTCAGGCTATCTATCCGGCGTTCCGTATCCAATGCCTACCTCGAAACCAATATTAGCGGATGGCCCAGCAGCCAATGATACCAGATAGTATTTTACACGTTAACGTGTAGGTTGTCAAGGCTTCTTCAGCGGTTCGGCGCGGTATTTAAACCTGGCCCTCTCCGCGATAAAAGTCAGCAGCGTCGCCGAGGCGCCGCGCGGGCGGTATACCCCGGTCTCCCACTCGCTGATGGTCTGCTGCCGCGTGCCCAGCTGCTCGGAAAACTCGCTCTGGGTCAGGCCGAGGTGCCGGCGCAACGCCTGGACACTATACCCGTCCCACTGATGCTTCTTGGGAGCGACCTTTGCCTTTTTTCTCATGCCCTGATTTTAGTTGATGTTGGGCAAGGCGTCAATAGAGCTAACCTCACCCCCTCGGTCCCCCTCTCCTTCAAAGGAGAGGGGGAAGAAAATATTTTAAAAACTATCCCCCTGACCCCCTTCCTTTAAGAAAGGAAGGGGGAAGAATGTAAAAGAGGGGCTTCGCCCCTCTTAAACGCCCTTTACGGGTATTGACGTCCCTCCTTCGTAAGAGCTTGCCCCGTACCGCGATACGGGGAGG
>CAYXOZ010000066.1:2615-7472 GCA_964467135.1 uncultured Dehalococcoidaceae bacterium | reverse complement strand
TCAGTCCGACCAGCCCGTGTTTGCTGGCGACGTACGCGCAGAAGCCGGGCAGGGCCTTCAACGCGGCCACCGACGCCGTATTGACGATGACCCCGTATTTTTGTTTGAGCATCTGCTTTAGCTCGTATTTCATGCAGAGGAAAACGCCTTTGAGGTTGATGTCGATAGTGCGGTCCCAGATTTCCTCCGGGCAGTCGACGATGTTAACGACCGGTACCCTCTTGCCGTCCGGCCCGATACCCGCGTTATTGAACGCGTAGTCCAGTCTGCTGTACTTCTTGACGCAGGAGTCGACCATCGCTTCGACGTCCCCCGCCCTGGAAACGTCGCATCTGATGAAGGTCGCCTCGCCGCCGGCTTTCTTAATGAGACTTACCGTCTCTTCGCCGCCTTTGATGTTGGCGTCCGTGGCCACGATTACCTTGGCCCCTTCCCGCCCGAAAGCCTGGGCCGTCACCTTCCCTATCCCCGAGGCCGCCCCCGTCACCAGCGCTACTCTCCCGTCAAACCTTTTTGCCATTCTGTTCTCCTTTCTATTTGACAATAAATGGTATAATTATTAGATAGTATAACTATTATACTATTTTCTTTTTCCTTAAAATAGTGCTAGTATAATGTGCATTGGCAATAATGTCAATGCTTGCTTTACCGACCGAATAGTATTATAAATTTAAAGAATCAGTATTTAAGGAGGTCGGCCGTGCTATTGGAAAACAGGGTGGCTATCGTTACCGGGGGCGCTAAGGGTATGGGTCGTGCCATGTGCCTTAAGTTCGCTAAGGAGGGCTGCGATGTAGTCGTGAATGCCCTGCACATCGAAGGCGCGGAAAAAGTGGCCGCTGAGGTTAAAGCTTTAGGTCGTAAATCCCTAGCGATTAAGGCCGATATCTCTAAGAGCGCCGAGGTCAATGACATGGTCGCTAAAACGATTAAGAAGTTCGGTAAAATCGATATCCTTGTCAATAATGCTGGCGGCGTCGGCGTTACCGGCGGCGATAGCGCTACCGCCACCGAGGCAGACTGGGACCGGATTCTGGACGTTAATCTGAAGGGCGCGTTCCTGTGCTGTGTCGCCGTTATCCCCCACATGAAAAAACGCCGCTACGGTAAAATCATCAATATGTCCTCAATGGGTGCCGTGCATCCCGCTGTTTCCGTGCTGCATTACCATGCGGCCAAGGCTGGTGTGCTGGGTCTTACCACCAACCTGGCTTTCGAGCTGGCGCCTTTTAATATCTACGTTAACTCTATCGTGCCCGGCCCCATCGAGACGCCGTTCTGGGACTCCCTTCAGCCGCCCGGCCCCGAGCGCGACGCCTTTTTTGCCGCCCTGTGTAAGAAAGAAGTGCCGCTGGGGCGGATGGGCAAGCCGGAGGATATCGCCGGGCCGGCTTTATTCCTGGCTTCGGGAATGTCCGACTACGTTACCGGGCAGGTCATCTATGTCGCCGGAGGCCAGCCGCTCAACGCCCAGGCTGCGACTTTTCTGTCGGCGCCGCAGGAGTAGTTACGATGAAGAAACTCAGAGTGTCAAATAAGCGTATCGACGCCGATTTGTTAATGAAGAAGCGCCGCGCGGAGCTGGATAAGTGGCCCACCGGCAAAGAGGTTGATTTCGACGAGGCTGTCGCCTATCAAAAGAGTCTGCCGGACTCTAAAATCTGGTGGAAGGTGATGGTGAAGCTGCGTGAGGAAGGCCGCATGAGCGTTTTTCCCCGCGCCGGCACCCCCGTCCTGGAAAAAATGATTGAGCTCTGCCAGGGTCTTAGAGAGTCGGGCGTCGTCCTGATTCCCGTGACCACGGATAGCTATACCCGACTCGGCCAGTACGAGAAGGTGGAGGCGGCCCTTAAGGAGAGCGAGCGTACCGGTAAACCCTTGCTTAATGGTTTCCCTATTATCAATCACGGCGTCAAAAAGACCCGACGACTCATCGAAAGCGTGGACGCCGCTTTCAGTCCCCGCGGCATCGGCAGCGATATCGCCATCGCCGCCGGCATGACCACCTTCGAAGGCTGCCTGCCCTTTATCACCTGGGGCAGCTATGCCAAGAAGATGACCATGCAGGAGGTCGTGCAGAAATGGCAGGAGACCAGTGGCATCGTCGGCTGGTACGCCGACCGGGGCGTTATCCTCTGCACGGACCTGCACGGCTGGCTCCCCGGCGCGCCTTTCCCCCTGAGCGTTAATATCGTTACCCTCGTCATCGAGGCGCTGACCGCCGCGGCGCAGGGCCAGCCGGCTTTATACCCGCTGGTGCACTGCATGGGCAATATGGCTCAGGATATGGCCTGGATTCGCTTCGCCCCGCGCATTATCCGCGAATATCTTGATAAGTTCGGTTATAGCGACTGTCAAATAGTGGGGGCGTGTCCCGCCCAGACCCCTTTATTCCCCGTCGCTATGGACATGGGCGGGGCTTTTGCTTATCTGTGCTACGTCGCGATGGTCGGCGCGCTGGCTAAAACTAACGCCGTCGACCTCCGTACCATCGATGAGGGCGCAGGCGTACCGACCAGGGAGACGCATAAGGTGAGTTACCGCGCCGCGAAGTGGATTTTCGATGTCGTCCGTGAGCAGCGTATTGAGCTTGAAGTGAAGGACGTTGCTGAAGAGGAAAAAGTGACCGAGACCGAGGTCAGGGCGATTCTGGACCGGGTTTTAGACCTCGGTGACGGTGATATCGTGGACGGTACCATCAAAGCCGTCGAGTCCGGCGTGCTGGATTCCCCGTGGAGTCCCAATATTAACGTTAAGGATAAGGTGCTGGGGGTGCGGGACGCCCGCGGTGCCTGCCGCTATCTGGAGTTCGGTAACCTCCCCATCCCCGATGAAATTAAGGACTTCCATCGTGGGAAAATTGCCGAGCGGGAGAAGCTTGAAGGTAAAAAGGCGGACTATCACACCACCGTGAAAGACCTGTGGGGCCTTAGCAAGGGAAAAATTGTGGGCCTCCCGCCTTTTAACCAGTAATTGACATAACGTGGGAGTATTGCTATGAAAAAAGTTCCGACTGTCATCACCGGCACGGTGGGCATGGACGCCCACGTTATCGGTACCAAGGTCCTCTCCCGCGCCCTGCGGGACGCCGGCTTTAAAGTCGTCGAGCTGGGCATGCAGGTGCGGCCGGAGGAGTTCATCTCCGTCGCCCAGGAGACCCGCGCCGATGCTATCCTGATGTCCTCGCTCTACGGCATGGCTGAATTGGATTTGAAGGACTTTAACGAGAAGCGACTTGAAGCTGGACTCGGCGACGTTCTTCTGTATATCGGCGGGAACCTGGTCATTGGCCGGTCTGACCCTCGGGAGGTGGAGAAGAAATTTAAAGCCCTTGGCTTCGATAGGGTTTATCCGCCGGAGACTGATACAGAAGTCGGCATCGCCGACCTCCGGAAAGATTTAAAAGCCAGAGGGAAAATGTAATATCTTCTTGTCATTGCGAGCCCCGATGAAATCGGGGCGTGGCAATCTCAATCATCGGCAAAGAAGTATCTTGGGGATTGCCGCGGGCTTCGCCCTCGCAAGGACGACGGTAAGCCTATGGACGATATCCGTCTTTTCATTGATTTCGGCAGCACCTTCACTAAGGTCGTCGCCGTCGACCTCGCTGACATCGAGGTAGTCGCCACCGCCCGCGTGCCTTCCACCGTGGACACCGATATCACTTTAGGACTTGAAGAAGCTCTAAAACAAATTGCCGCTAAAATTCACCTCACGAACGCTGTAAAGCGTGAATCCCTCGCCTGCTCCAGCGCCGCCGGCGGCCTGCGCATGGTCTGCGCCGGCTTTGTGCCGGAGCTTACCTCTAAAGCCGCTAATCTCGCCGCGCTGGGGGCGGGCGCGAAGGTCGTCGGCGGCTATTCTTACAAGCTGACGGAAAGTGAAGTCAAAGAAATCGAGTCGTTAGCCCCAGATATCCTCCTCCTTGCCGGCGGCACTGACGGCGGCGACGAACAGGTCATTATCCACAACGCCCGCCTTTTCTCCCGCACCGGCCCTACGATAAAAAATATCATCGTGGCCGGTAATAAAACGGCTTACGACGAGATAAAATCTATCTTTAAAGGCAGTCCCAAGAACGTCATCTATACCGGTAATGTCATGCCTGATATCGGCGTGCTGGACGTCGTTCCGTGCAACAAGGAAATCCGCGCCCTCTTTATGAAGAACATCATCGAGGCCAAGGGCATCGCTAAAGCCCGCTCAATCATTAAAGACGTCATTATGCCCACCCCCTCCGCCGTTCTCGAAGCGGCTAAGCTCATCGCCGCTGATTTCGGGGAGCTGGTCGTTATCGACCCCGGCGGGGCGACCACGGACGTCCATTCCATCGCTAAAGGCGCTCCCGCCCGCCCCGACATTCTGATGGTGGGCCTGCCTGAGCCTTACGAGAAGCGGACCGTCGAAGGCGACCTCGGTCTTAAATATAATCTCGACCGTCTTCTGGAGCTGGTCGGTGATAGGCCGACCCCGCCCGGTTTCCCCGCCGTGGTCGAGCGTCTCCGCGAGGGGATTTTACCCTGTACTAAAGCGGACTTTGCCTGTCATCGTCTTCTCTCGCGGCTTATGGTAGAGGTCGCCATGGACCGTCACGCCGGAAAAATAGAGGTGGTCTATAGCCCCGCCGGCGAGCGGCTTATCCAGCACGGCAAGGACCTGACCGGCGTTAAAACGGTTATCGGCACGGGCGGCCCGGTTATTTTTTCGGATAACCCCCGTGAGATTCTTGAAGGCGCTCTTTTTAATGAAAAAAATCCCTTCGTCCTTAAGCCAAAAAATCCCCGTTTTTACCTTGATTCTGAATATATCCTGTACGCGGTCGGCTTGCTCGCCCAGGTCGAGCCGGCTAAGGCTTTA
>CAYXOZ010000066.1:0-2515 GCA_964467135.1 uncultured Dehalococcoidaceae bacterium | reverse complement strand
CAGCGCGTCGATGTCTCGATGCAGCAGTCCGCCGCCTGGTTCCAGGCTAACGCTATCGCTACCTACGAGCTAAATGGGAGTATATTGAAGCGTGCCGGGGCTTTCCGCGCTGGCACGTCCACCCAGGTAGCGCAGCGGCAGGTCTGGCGCTGTCAGGACGGCTACGTCTTTTTCAACGTTATCGGCGGCCGGACCGGCGCCAAGACCCTGAACGCTTTAGTAGCGTGGATGGACGAAGAAAATCTGGCCACTGATTTCCTGCTGAAGCTGGATTGGGAAAATTTCGACATGTTTACCGTCACGCAGGAGGTCATGGACAAAATTTCTGGTCCGGTGGGCGATTTCTTTTTACGTCACACCCGCAAAGAGCTTCTCCAGGGGGCCGTGCCGCGGGGGGTCTCTATCGGGCCTCTTTCCAGCATGCATGACCTCCTCGATGACGAGTGCCTTAACGCGCGTAATTACTGGACGCAGCTGGAGCATCCGGAGTTAGGTACAAAAATCACCTACCCTAAGGAATATATCCGGTCGTCTCTTATGGATTTCTCCACCCGCTTCCTCGCCCCCCTTATTGGTGAGCATAACGGTGAAGTCTATAAAGGTTTAGGACTATCCGATAAAGAAATGAAATTGCTGAAAAAAGACGGGATAATCTGATGCAAAAGCGTGAAGGCGTCTTCTCCGGACTTAAGGTCCTGGCTTTCGCCTGGGCGGTCGTCGGCCCTCTGACCATGAAGTTCTTCGCCGACCATGGCGCTACGGTAATTCGTGTCGAGACCAATTATCGGCCCTGCACGATGCGCTCCTCCGCCCCTTACAAGGACAATAAACCGGGTCTGAACCGGGGCGGCTATTTCACCTATTATAACGCCAATATCCTGTCCTTTGCCCTGAATATGAACCACCCCGGGGCTGCCGCTATTGCCCGTAAATTGGTCTCCTGGTCGGATGTCTTTTTCGAAAACTATACCCCCGGCGTTATCGAAAAATGGGGCCTCGACTATGAGAGCCTGAAAAAGATCAAGCCGGATATCATCATGCTGCGGCAGAGCGGTTACGGCTCCTGGGGACCTTATAAAAACCTGCCGGCTTTCGGGATGGTGCTGGTGCCCATCGTCGGCCTGCCTAACTTTATCGGCTGGCCCGGCAAAGAGCCGCTGCCCGTCGGCGTCTCCGCCTATACAGATTGCATCAGCCCCCGCTTTGCCGTCGCCGCCACGATTGCCGCCCTCGACCATCGTAATAAGACCGGCGAGGGCCAGCTTTTGGACCTCTCCCAGTTCGAGACGGCTATCTCTTTCATCCTGCCCGGCCTGCTTGAGTACGAGTCCACTGGCAAAGAGCCTGAGCGAATCGGTAATTCCTCCCCCCGCGCCGCCCCGCACGGCGTCTATCGCTGTCAGGGCGACGACCGCTGGTGCGCTATCGCCGTCTCTACTGACGCTGAATGGACGGGCTTTTGCCGGGAAGTCCGTAAACCCGGACTAATCGAAGACCCACGATTCAAAACTCTGGCCGACCGTAAAAAGCACGAGGACGAGCTTAATCGAATTGTCGAAGAATGGACCGTAAATCTTACTCCCGAAGAGGTCATGGCCCGGCTTCAATCAGCGAGCGTTCCTGCGGGCGTTGTCTCCAATACCGCCGACGTTTTAAAAGACCCGCAGCTCCGGCAGCGTAATATCTTCTGGCCCATGTCCCACGCCGAGATGGGCGATTTTACCCACCTGGGGCAGAGCTTCCGACTATCCGAAACTCCGGCCAGACCCTATTCCCCCGCCCCTCTTCTCGGTGAGCACACCGAGCAGGTCTGCACGGAAATGCTTGGTATGTCGGATAGTGAGTTTATCGACCTTATGCAGGCAGGAGTTTTTGAATAAAGTATTATAATGTCATTGCGAGCCATCCCGACGTAGTCGGGAGGCGTGGCAATCCCTGACTCCTCGCAATGACAGACGAAAACATAGGAGGTCAACCATGCTCAAATTTGAAAAAGCCGGAGACTTTAAAGACGTTATCTACGAGCGCAGTGGCTATGTCGCCCGAATTACGCTCAATGACCCCGATACCATGAACACCGGCGTCAAGGACTTCTGGAAAGCCCTGGCCGTCGTAGAGGAGGCGGATGACCTCAAGGTTTTAGTTATCAAGGGTGCCGGGCGCGCTTTAGCCGCCGGTGCCCCTCTACATGAGGTCGGCTTCGTCTATGGCTGGAAGGAGCCGAAGCCCGGTGACAAAGCCCCCCGCACTCCCATCCGCCACCGTCTCAAGTTCGATAGGAAGCTTTTCTACGAGTGCGCGCAGAAGCTGCTCTTTTTCCCCAAGCTGACCATCGTCCAGGCGCACGGCTTCCTGCTCGGGGCGTCCATGGACATGTATATGCTGTGCGACTTCATCGTCGGGGCGGAGGACTGCCAGTTCGGGGAAATCGAGGTTCGACTCGGCATGCCCAATCTGACCATCACCCCGATTATGATTCTTCGCTGCGGCCTGACCAACGCCCTCGACCTCTGTC
>CAYXOZ010000065.1:0-7481 GCA_964467135.1 uncultured Dehalococcoidaceae bacterium | reverse complement strand
TACGGTATCAGCCCGCCCTCGTTGAGTATCCTCAACATGACCTCCGGTATCCGCCCGAAGGTCAGCACGCTGCCGTTGGTCTTGTCTCTGACCGTCCCTGCTGTGAGGTCTATCTCCAGCTCGTCGCCCTCGTCGATTTTATCCGTGTTGCATATTAAAACGGGCAGGCCCAGATTTATTGCGTTGCGGAAGAAAATCCGTGCTACCGATTTAGCCAGTATCGCGCTGACGCCCGCCATCTTTATCACCAGCGGCGCGTGCTCTCGGCTCGACCCCAGCCCGAAGTTGCTGCCCCCCACCACGAAGTCCCCCGGCTTGACTTTCTTGACGAAGTCGGGGTCGGCGTCTTCCAGAACATGTTTGGCGAGCTCGGGTAAATTGCTACGCAGGTGCGCGTACCGGCCGGGTATAATGTGGTCGGTGGAAATGCCGTCCCCGAACTTGTGCGCTCTGCCCCGGAGCATTACAGCACCTCCCGGGGGTCGGTAATTTCGCCCTTGAGTGCGGTCGCCGCCGCTGTAGCGGGACTCCCGAGGTATATAAAGCTTTTAGGGTTCCCCATCCTCCCCAGGAAGTTGCGGTTGGCGGTGGACAGGCAGCTTTCACCGTCCCCCAGCGCCCCCTGGTGCAGACCCAGGCACGGCCCGCACCCGGGCGGCAGGATTATCCCGCCCGATTCCACCAGTGACCTGACGATGCCGGCGTCGATGGCCTGGAGATAAACTTGCCGGGAGGCCGGGGCGATTATCAACCGGACGTTTTTGGCCGGTATCTTGCCTTTTAGTATCGCCGCGGCGACTTCCAGGTCTTCGAGTCGACCGTTTGTGCACGTGCCGATAACCACCTGCTGTATTTTTATGCCTTTCAAATCTTTTGCTAAAGCGATATTATCGACCGTATGCGGTCGGGAGACGGTCGGCTCTAGTCTGCTGGCGCTGATTCTTATCGTCTTTTCATAGACGGCGTCGGCGTCGGCGGCGAGCGGCCTGTAGTCTTTGCCCCGCCCCTCCGACTTTAAGAACTCTTTCGTCGTCTCGTCCGACTCGAAGAGCCCGACTTTAGCTCCCGCTTCTACAGCCATGTTGGCGATGGTGAACCGCCCGCTCATGCTCATCTTTTTAATGGCGTTGCCGTGAAATTCCAGAGCTTTATAGGTGGCGCCGTCAGCGCCTATCTTGCCGATGAGGTGCAGGATTAAATCTTTGGCGCCGACGCCCTTCTGGAACTCGCCGGTGACCTCAATCTTAAAAGTTTCCGGCACTCTGAACCAGTTTTTCCCCAGCCCGAACGCCACCGCGACGTCGCTAGAGCCCATACCCGTGGCGAAAGCCCCCAGTCCCCCCGCCGTGACCGTGTGAGAGTCCGCCCCCACTATAACATCACCCGGCCGCGCGTAGGCTTCCTGGACTATCTGGTGGCAGACGCCGTCCCCCGCTTCGCTGAGGATACAGCCGCTCTCCCGCGCGAAGTCCCGCAGGAAAATATGGTCGTTGGAAAGGTTGACATTGGGGCTCGGGGCGGCGTGGTCGATAAATAAAATTGTCCTCCTGGCGTTAACCAGCTTTTTTATGCCGCTGCTTTTAAACTGCCGGACGGTCAGTGGCCCCGTGGTGTCCTGCGCGAAAGCCAGGTCCACTTTAGCGATAACGATATCGCCGGCCTTGGCGTCCGTGCCGGACTTTTCACTTAAGATTTTTTCGGCTAAAGTCTTGCCCATGTTACTCATTTTTCATTCCCGCGAAAGCAGGAAACCGGTTCTCCCTTAACAGGGAGATATACCACCAGTCTTCTCAGTTAATAATCTTTAATCTGTGTTTTTGACTTTTGAGATTTGATTTTTGAGTTTTTTATTACATCGGTATATTGCCGTGCTTCTTGGTTGGCCGGCTTTCCCTCTTGTCCTGCAAAGCCTCCAGTGCTGCGATTATTTTCGCGCGGGTCTCGCCTGGCTGTATTACCGCGTTGATATACCCCATTTTCGCCGCCACGTACGGGTTATACAGCAGCTCGCGGTATTCCTCTATCTTTTCCTGCTCTTTGGCTTTAGGGTCGGCCGCTTTATCTATCTCGGCGCGGTGGATAATGGCCGCCGCCGCTTCCGCCCCCATCACCGCAATCTCCGCCTGAGGCCAAGCCAGCGTATAGTCCGCCCCCAGCCCCTGGCAGCACATCGCGATGTACGCCCCGCCGTAAGCTTTGCGCGTTATCAGCGTAATCTTGGGCACCGTTGCCTCGGCATAGCACCACAGCAGCTTGGCGCCGTGTCTTATAATGCCTCCCCACTCCTGGTGACTGCCCGGTAAAAAGCCGGGCACGTCGGCGATGGTAAGCAGGGGGATATTGAAGGCGTCGCAAAATCTTATAAAGCGCGTGGCTTTGTCGGAGGCGTTGATATCGAGGCAGCCCGCCAGGTAGTTGGGCTGGTTGGCTATAATGCCGACTACCTGCCCGTTCATTCTCGCGAAGGCAGTGATGATGTTCTGGGCGTACTGCCGCGCCGACTCCAAAAACTCTCCGCCGTCCACGATGGCTTTGATGACGTTCTTCATGTCGTAGGTCTTGTTCGCGTTTTCCGGCAGGACGTTATCTAAAATTTCGACCGCTTTATCTATCGCATCGGCGGGTATGGCGTAAGGCGGTTTTTCTTCGTTGTTCGATGGGAAATAGCTCAGGAGCCGTCTGATTTCTTCGATTGCCTGTTTATCGTCATCGCAGGCGAACTGCGTCACGCCGCTCTTGGTGCTGTGCGTTATCGCCCCGCCGAGCTCTTCGTTAGATATTTCTTCGCTGGTGACGCTCTTGACCACCGCCGGCCCGGTGATGAACATTGAGCTGGTCTTTTTGACCATGAAGACGAAGTCCGTCATCGCCGGCGAATAAACCGCTCCTCCCGCCGCCGGCCCCATGACGGCCGATATCTGCGGTATGACCCCCGATGCCGCCGAGTTACGGTAGAAAATATTAGCGTAGCCGTCGAGGGCGTTGATGCCTTCCTGTATCCGCGCCCCGCCGCTATCGATGAACCCGACCATCGGGCATTTCATCTTCATCGCCAGGTCCATGACGCGACATATCTTTTTAGCGTGCATCTCTCCGAGCGTTCCCCCCCGCGCCGTGAAGTCCTGGGCGAAGGCGCAGACCGTCCTGCCCTTGACTTTCCCGAACCCCGTCACGACCCCATCGGCGGGGATGGATACTTTGTCCAGCCCGAAGTTGCTCGAGCGGTGCTGCACGAAGAGGTCGGTCTCCTGGAACGTCTCTTTATCAAAGAACAGGTCGAGCCTCTCCCGCGCCGTGAGTTTGCCGGACTCGTGCTGTTTCTGGACACTCTTTTCCCCGCCCCCCAACTTGAGCTCGGCTTCGAGCTTTGCCAGCTTTTTGTTTTTGTCTTTCAAATCAGCCACCTCGCCCTAAAAATGAAGCAAGTTAATGATATTATAAGGGCTGTTAGCTGGTAAATCAACGGATACGGACTACGGTGCCGCTACAAACACGGCTTTAATGTTTTTATCGCCGTTCATGGTGATGGTGATGGTGGCGTCGGTGCCGGTGACGTCGCCTTCCCAGTGGTCGAAGACGTAGCCTGCGGCCGGCGTGGCGGTAATGGAAATCTCGGCGCCCGTATCATAAGTGCCTCCCAGGGGGGAGACGGAGCCGCCTTCTGCCGGGCTTATCGTAATCGTCAGTGTATAAACTTTTATGTATTCGGCGGTGATGTTTTTCTCGGCATTCATCGTGACCGTCGTCGAGGTGGCATTGCCGGAGGCGTCGCCGCTCCAGCGGTCGAAGCGGTAGCCCGCCGCCGCCGTAACGATTAGGTTCACGCCGGTGCCCTCGTCGTAAACACCGCCGGCGGGAGAAACCGAGCCGCCATCCGCCGGGTTGTTGGTCACGTTCAGCGTGTAAATTTTAACGAACGCCGCGGTGATGTTTTTATTCACATTCATCGTGACGTTGATAGAGCTGATTCCACCCGTGATGTCCCCGCCCCACCCGTCGAAGCGGTGGCCCGCTGCCGGAACGGCGGTGAGCGTTGTGACGGAGTCCTTGGTGAACCTGCCGTCGCTTCCCGGGGCGGGCTCCGCCGTTATCGCGCCGCCGGTCAGGTCCAGACTGGGCCCGGTCAGCGCTTGGCTATTAACGGCGAGCAGATAGCGCTGCTCGAACGTCACGGCGACCATTTTATTGCTGTTTATGGTAATCGTGGTGGGATTGGTGGTATCGCTGCCCGTGCCGGACCAGTATTTCCAGCCGTAGCCGGTGGCAGGATTGGCGGTGAGCGTTACTTTAGTGCCGGAGGCGTATTTATCGTCGGCTCCGGGCGCGGGACTGACAGTCACCGAACCCTCCGGAAAGCTGACTGCCCCTCCGATAACCGGCTGGCTGCCGATGGTCAGCGAGAAGCGCTGGTCAAACATTACGGTGATATGCTTGTTGCCGCTCATGGTTAGCTTGGTGGGATTGATGGCGTCGTTAGCGGTTCCGCTCCAGCCCGTCCAGTCGTAGCCGGTGCCGGCGCGGGCGTTGAGAGTGATTTCGGTGCCGCTGGCATATTTACCGTCGCCTTCGGGGGCGGGGTTTACGTTGACCGACCCTTCCGCGAAGCTCACCAGGGAGCCGATGACCAGCTGGTTGTTAATTATCAAGGAAAAACGCGACTCGAATTTAACGATTACCTGTTTGTCTTTGCCCATCGTCACTTTGGTAGGATTGGCGGTATCGTTATCAGTGCCCGCCCAGCTTTTCCAGTCGTATCCCTCGTTGGGATTGGCGGTAAGGTTAATAACGGTATTTTTGGTGTAGAGTCCGTTGGGCTGAGGCACGGGATTGATGGTTACCGAGCCCTGGCTCAGGACGACACTGGCGCCGGTGACTCTCTGGCCGTTGACGGTGAGGGTGATGGCCGGTGCTCTGATGAAATATAGACCGATGGAGCCGAAGACGACCACCACGAGGATAATGAACAGCCACCACTTGCGGTGCACGAAGTAGAGCCGCACGATGGTATAGATGGCGCTCAACGCCACCAGCGTCATGATGCCTAGTAATACGTCTTTCAGCTGGAAAAATATATAGGATACCAGACCTACGATGAGCGGAATCCAGAAATAGGTCAGCACCTCTTGCAGAAATTTTTTCATCCGGTCCTCTAAAAGTTAAGGACGCTACAGCTTTAGCGCCCTTAATTCGACGATATTTTGTGTGGTCAGCGCCGATAACTTTACATATATATTATAGCGGTTTTTACCCCTTTAAGTCCAGTTTGCCAAGGTTTTTAGCCCATTTTTACTTTTTAGTTATGGTTTTGACTTTTAATTTTTAAGTTTACCTTTTCTATCCCCTATACCTCTCCTCTTTCCAGGGGTCGCCGTGATTATGGTAGCCGGCCCGCTCCCAGAACCCCGGTTCGTCCTGGGCTGTGAACTTGATGCCTGTCACCCACTTGGCGCTCTTCCAGAAGTAAAGTCGCGGCACCACGAGCCTTACCGGCCCGCCGTGGTCCGCCGTCAGCGGTTTTCCATCGTGTTTTAACGCGAATAAGACGTCGGGTTGAAAGAAGTCCTCTATAGGCAGATTGGTGGTGAACCCTCCCGCCCCTTGGACAATCACGTACTTCGCGTCCGCCTTTACCCCCGCGATGTCTTTAATCGCGCCCGCGCTGACGCCCTCCCAGGTGTTGTTATACCTCGACCATGTCGTGACGCAATGGATATCGGAAAAGACCTCTACCTGCGGCAGCGCGATGAACTCGTCATAGGTCAGGGTGCGCTCTTTGTCTACCAGTCCCCCTATCGTGAACGTCCACTTCTTTGCGTCGATGTTCGGTGTCTTGCCGTAATGCAGGACCGGCCATTTGTCGGTCAGCCTTTGCCCCGGCGGCAGCCTGTTTTGCCTTTGCGTATCCGGGCTGATGATTCTTCTTAATTCATTCATAATGAAATAATATACCATGTCGCTATTGCTTGAGAAAAATACTTTTGTCTCATCTTGCACCATCTTAAATTTGGAGTTTCCCCCGCGCCTCCGGAGGTGCTAAAATAGGTGTTGAAAAACGATGAAAGCCACACTATCGGCCACGCGTTGCGGCAATATATGGTTCCGCTGGGGTGAAAAGACCTATGTCATGGGGGTCGTTAATTTGAGCCCGGACTCTTTTTCCGGCGACGGCCTCGGCGACGATATCGATGCAGCGGTAGCGCAGGCAAAACGCATGGTGTCTGAGGGCGCCGATATCATCGATGTCGGCGGCGAGTCTACCCGACCCGGCACGAAACCTACCGCATCTTTTGATGAGGAGCTGCGACTGGTCGTTCCCGTCATCGAGCGCCTGGCCGCGGAAATCGGCGTTCCTGTCAGCATCGATACCTATAAATCGGGCGTGGCGAGTCGCGCTATTGAAGCCGGTGCGGCGATGATTAACGATATCTGGGGCTTGAAACGCGACCCCTCCCTCGCCCGCCTCGCCGCCGAGAAGGGCGTTCCCATCATTTTAATGGCTAACCAGCGTGACGCCCCGCCGAAAGCCGGTATCCTGGCGAAGGTCATCGCGGATTTGCAGTCGGGTATTGATATAGCTCTTAAAGCTGGGGTCCCGCCGGAGAACATCATCGTCGACCCCGGTATCGGGTTCGGCAAGACTCTGGAGCAAAATCTAGAATTGATAAATCGCCTGGCGGAGCTTAAGTCGCTGGGCAAGCCTGTCCTGCTGGGGACCTCGCGGAAATCGATGATCGGCATGGTGCTGGACCTGCCGCCGGAGCAGCGCCTCGAGGGGAACCTGGCGGTGACGGCTATCGGTATTGCTAACGGGGCGGACATGGTACGGGTGCACGACGTTCGGCAGACGGTGCTGGTCTGCCGCATGAGTGATGCTATTATCAGAAGGGGGTCGGTCGATGACTGAAACAATTACGGCATATCTGAGCCTTGGCTCGAACCTGGGCAACCGCGAGGAAAATCTGGATATGGCTTTGAAGCTGCTGGCGCAGCGGATGCGACTGGGCAAGGTGTCCTCGATATATGATACCGAGCCGCTGGGCAACACCAGCCAGCCGCGTTTTCTGAACCTCGCCTGCGAGGTCTTTACCCACCTGACGCCCGAGGGTCTGCTGGCTTTAGCCAAGGGCATCGAGGGGAAGATGGGCCGACGCGGCCGGTCCGGCGAGCCGCGCACCATCGATATCGATATCCTACTTTACGATGACAGGGTGATGGAGACCCGCGACCTCGTGATTCCCCACCCCAAGATGGCGGAGCGGTCGTTCGTCTTAATTCCCCTGGCGGAAATCGCCCCCGACCTCGTTCACCCGGTGCTGAAGAAGTCGATCAAGGAGCTGAACAAAGCCATCAAAGAGGTCCAGGGCGTGATGAAGCTCGACGGGAAATAGCTTCAGGATTCGTTATTCGTTTTTTAAATATTTTTTTATTTTTCCGTAGCTAATCAGCTTCAGTATTCGTTTTTCGTTATATGTTAAGTTAGC
>CAYXOZ010000064.1:3199-7598 GCA_964467135.1 uncultured Dehalococcoidaceae bacterium | reverse complement strand
CGAGCAATGTCACCAGGGCTTCGGCGCCGGTCATGTGAGGCATTCTTTCCTCCCCACCCCCAATTTTTCTCTAACATTATAATACAAAAAAGGTAAGTGAGGTAATGAAAAATATGGGGTGTCTAAAGGGAGTAGTCCGCCGAGAGGGGCGCTAGCCCCTCTCAATAAAAATTCCCCTCTCCAGCCAGAAATAGCGTGGAACGTTCAGGAGATATTATTGGCTGGAGAGGGGAGAGAAATAAGAGAGGAGGGTGGCCCCTCTCAGACTCTTCTCCACGCGAAGCAGGGCGTTTAAGAGGGGTGAAACCCCTCTTCTCTTTCCTCCCCCTCTCAAACAGAAGAAAAAGCAATTACAGTTGATAATCCTGTTTGAGAGGGGGATTAAGGGGGTGAGTGCAGTAAAAAGAAAAAATAGGAGCGTTTAGCGGTTACCGTTAATACGTTTTGTGATACTCCGGATTCGTTCTTCCTGAATAGCCAGCAATCTCTGTCGCTCTTTAAACCATTTCTCGATTTCCCTGTCCGCCACTCCCATTGCCCGGGCGATTTCCACCGTCTCGCCGGTTATTTTACGGGAAAACCCGGTCCTAGCTTCCAATCGTGCCCTCACGCCCCCCGCGATGGCTTCCATCCTGCGGTCCGGTGTAATTGGTCGTTTCATCATTATTTCTTGTCCCCAGCGTTCCCGTTTTCATTTAACGGCCAGTTGTTAACGGGCATGTTCCATTTTTCCAGGAACTCCCGGAAGTCCTTTTTATCGATGCGGTAATGCCCGCTGGGGAGCCGGAAAGCCTTAAGTCTTCCGCTCTTTATCCATTCGAGTACCGTGCTCTTACTGACCTGGCAGTAGTTGGCTATGTCCCTTGAGGTCAGCCGGATATTCTGTCGGAAGTTTTTTCTGGGCAATATGCTCCTTTGCGATTTGGTGGTTATGATGGCTCGTGTGTTTTAGGTGTTCTCTGCGAAGTTGGCATATCACTCATATCATAGGGTATTCTGGCTCGAAATACATCACAAAAGGCTATGAAAAAGTCACAATAATATCACAATAGTATTTTCCCAAAGCTACGATATCGTGACAAAAGGCATCATCAAGACCAGTTAATTTTTGATTTGACGTCGACGTTATATTGCTGGTAATATAGGACGTCCCGGGTTGTTCGATGAAGAAAAAAGACGCGCCTGAAAACAAAATCCCCGAGTTCGGCGTTAAGCACGGGGTGCGTTCCGGCCACCAGCCGGCGTCCGGCATCGTGGTGCGGAGCAAGGTCTGGCTGGAAAAAGACGGCAAGCTCTTTATGGGCTTCGGACGCGCCACGCTCCTGGAGCGCATTGACCAGCTCGGCTCGATTTCCGCGGCTGCCCGCTCGATGCACCTGGCTTACCGCAACGCCTGGCTCTGGGTGGAAGCCATGAACCGCCTGGCGCCGTCGCCGCTGGTGGAGAAGGCTACCGGGGGCGCCCGCGGCGGCTATGCCCGCCTGACCGAGGAGGGGAGGCGGATTATTAAAGACTATAAAGAGAAGCGCGCCAGTGTCAGGGAAATTATTAATCGTTAGCGCTATTATTTTTTTGTCCGACGCTATATTGACGATAATATTGCGTAGTTGTTATTATCCATAAAGCCTGAAAGGGACAATAATCGATGAAAAAAGTTATCTTGGCTTTGGTTGGGGCCGTGTTACTTATCGTTATCAGCGGATGCGCCGGTGCCGAATCGATTACGATAACCGCCTTCGTTGGTTCCGCGAGCAAGCCGCCGATGGAAGAGGCCGCGCGGCTTTTTCGGGAAAAAACAGATATTGAGGTTTACCTTACCTTCGGCGGGTCGGGGTCTCTCCTTTCCCAGATAGAGCTATCGCAAATGGGCGATTTATATATCCCCGGCAGTCCCGACTATATGGTGAAAGCTGAGAAGAAAAATGTCATCGACTCAACTTCCATAAAAAAGATTGCCTATCTTGTGCCGGTGATTGCCGTCCCGCGCGGCAATCCTGAAAATATCAGGTCGCTGGCGGACCTTGCACGGCCGGGCGTAGAGGTAGGCATCGGTAACCCGGAAGCAGTCTGTGTCGGCCTGTATGCTATCGAAATACTTGACTACAATCATATGCTCGATGACGTGGGTAAAAACATTGTCGTCCATGCTAAAAGCTGCGAGGACACTGCCACGCTGATATCCCTGAAATCGGTAGACGCCGTTATCGGCTGGGACGTTTTTCAACACTGGGACCCGGATAACATCGAGGTCGTTTATCTGGCGCCGGAGCAGTTGCCGCGTATCGCTTATATCCCCGGCGGTATTCTTAAATTCACCCGCGATTCGGCCAGCGCTCGCAAATTCCTGGATTTTCTGGTATCGCCGGAAGGTCAGGCTATTTTTCAAAAATGGGGCTATATCACTCTCGAAAGTGAAGCTAAAAAACTGGCCCCTGAAGCCGCTATCGGCGGTGAGTATCAGCTCCCGGCGAATTATCAATCAACTATCAGTAAATAAAAAATATTAGCGGATGAAAAGGGATGTCTAAAATTTTTAAAGGCGCCGGCGGTGAGAGGGTCTTCCGCGTCGCTACCATCAGTGCCCTGGTGCTGCTGGCGGTCTTCTTTATCGGTATTGTCGTCTCTATGCTTTCCTATACCGATTGGTCGACCTTTATCGCGGCCCTGACCTCGTCTGAAATCCTTTTCGCCATCCGTTTAAGCCTCATGACGGCCACCATCGCCGCGGTGATATCTTTAATCATCGCCGTGCCGGTGGCTTATGCCATCTCCCGCTCCAGCTTTCCCGGCAAGGACGTCGTCGATAGCCTGCTGGACCTCCCCATCGTCATCTCGCCGGTAGCCCTCGGTGCCGTCCTGCTGGTCTTTTTCAGCACCCCCCTCGGCGCCGCCATCAATAGTAACGTCATCCGGTTCGTCTTCGCCGTGCCCGGCATCGTGCTGGCGCAGATTACCGTTATCAGCGCCCTGGCTGTCCGTTTGCTTAAGTCCACTTTCGACGGCATCGACCCCCGTTACGAGCAGGTCGCCCGCACTTTAGGTTGCTCCAAGCCGGAGGCGTTTTTCCGCGTTACTCTGCCCATGGCGCGGGACGGGCTGGTCGCCGCATCGATTCTTACCTGGGCGCGCGCTATCGGGGAGTTCGGCGCGACCGTCATGCTGGCCGGCGCGACGGCTCTTAAGACAGAGACGCTCCCCACGGCGATATTCCTCAGCTTGGCTTCGGCGGACGTGGAGAAGGCCGTAGCCGTGATTTTCGTGCTGGTGCTCATCGCCGTGGCGGCGCTGCTGGTCATCCGCAAGCTTATCGGCCGAAGGTACCGTATATGATTGAAATCAAGGGCCTTTCACTGCGTCTCGGCGAGTTTAATCTCAGGGACATCTCTCTGTCTATCCGGGACGGCGAGTATTTCGTTATCCTGGGCCCTACCGGCGCCGGTAAGACGGTGCTTATGGAGTGCATCGCCGGGATTCACCGCGTTAGGCGGGGGGAGATTTGGCTGGACGGCGTGGAAATCACCCGCTTTACGCCGGAGGAAAGGAACCTGGGCTACGTGCCCCAGGACTACGTCCTGTTCCCGTTTCTTAATGTCTTCGAGAATATTACCTTCGGCCTGGATCGGGCAAAGCGTTCTGGCGACGGTATCAAAGAGCCGATCGACCGCCTGGCTGCCCTGACGGGTATCGGGCATCTTTTAAAGAGAGATACGCGTTCCCTGAGCGGCGGCGAAAAGCAGCGGGTGGCTTTGGCCAGGGCTCTGGCCCCTCTGCCCCGCCTTCTCCTTCTCGATGAGCCCCTTGGCGCACTCGACCAGCGTACCGCTAAGTCCCTCCGACTTGAGCTGCGGCGTGTCCACCGCGAGCTGAAATTGACTACTATCCACATCACCCACGACCTCATGGAAGCTTTGGAAATGGCGGACCGCGTCGCGGTGGTCCGGGAGGGCCGCGTGGAGCAGGTGGCGCCGCCGGAGGAGATGTTATTTTACCCTCAGGGAGAGGGGGTCGCGGATTTCATCGGTGCGCCGAATATTCTCGATTGCGATTACTGTCGGGATTTAGGCCAGGGCGTCATCGAGGTGGGCTGCGGGGGGCTTAAGCTGACCGTCCCCCACGAGGGCGGCCCGGTCCGCAAGGTCGCTATCCTGCCGCGCCACGTCTATCTCTCCGAGACTCGTCCGCCCGGCCTCAGTGTTAACGGCTTCCAGGCCGTCGTCACTTCCATCAGCACTTCTGGGAATACCGTTAAAATCCGTGTTGATGTCGCTGGTATTGGTCTCATGGCTGAGCTCCCCTCTTATATCTACGAAGAGATGGACCTGGATGTTGGCAAGGAGGTCTTTCTCATCCTGAGGATGCGCCGTATCCGCTGCTATGAAGGCCGCTAATATCCTCTCCC
>CAYXOZ010000064.1:1435-3099 GCA_964467135.1 uncultured Dehalococcoidaceae bacterium | reverse complement strand
GTCATTCTGAGGGAGTCCCGGTTCATCGGGACGACCGTGAGAATCCGTACTTCCGCCGGCAGGTTCGACGTAGCCTTATTCCTGGAAGCAACTCTCTCCCTGAATGGGGAGAGGGCATAAGTTGTTGCGGTGATGTGGATAGGGTGAGGGCTGTTCCGCGTTCTCCAGGGAGTAGTCAACCGAGAGGGGCGCCAGCCCCTCTCACTAATACCTCCCCTCTCCAGCCAAAAAGAATTCTCTGGTTTAAGCTTGTAACTGGCTGGAGAGGGGATACAGGGGTGAGGCTATTGCTGTCAAACTAATAAAATCTACTAAATATTTTTTTCCTGACCCCCATCCTTTTCTCCCCTTCTTACGTTATAATAAAGCAGAACGCTATTGACATAAGGAGGCTTACGTGAAAAAAGTAATCTTGGGCTTGCTGTTGCTTGTCCTTCTGGCGGGTGCAGTTGCCTGCGGACAACAAGAAGAGATGGTGTATTTCTCGGGTGAAGATGGTGCTGTGCCGGAATCGGGGAGTGGCTTTGTGGGGAGTCCAGGGAAAGCGCCCGTAGCCACGCCTCGGCCGTCTCCAACCCCCGCTCCCACGATTCGCGTTACGATGCCTCCCCCGGTTGTCATAGGGGGTGATGCGGTCTATGGCGGCCTTTTAACGCCGGCAGAACGCATGGTCATCAAGTCGGCGTACCTGGCCCTGGTCGTGGAGGACGTCTCCGCTTCCATCGCTCAAATCAGTAATCTCGCCACCTCTTTCGGCGGTTACGTGGTCAACTCTAATATGGGCGAAGAACAGAACCGGCTCTTCGCTAATATCAGTTTCCGCGTTGATTCCGCCCGCTTTAACGAGGCCCTTCAGGCTTTGCGCAATCTCGCTGCGGATGTGCGGTCGGAATCGACCTCCGGCGAGGATGTCACCGAAGAATATGTTGACCTCGATGCCCGACTGCGTAATCTGGAAGCCAGCGAAGCGCAGTTGCTCGAGCTGATGGAAAAGGCCGGCACCGTCGAAGAAATTCTTAAAGTCCAGCAGGAGCTGGTGCGCACCCGCGAGGAAATCGAGCAGACTCAAGGCCGGATGCAGTATCTGGAAGAGAGCTCGGCGCTGTCTTTTATCAACGCTTCTCTGGAGCAGTCGAAGCTGACCGTGGAGTTCAACGCTTCGTCCCGTACCGTCAAGGAAGGGCAGGGCATCCGCTTCGAGTCGAACGTCGCCGGCGGTTTCGCTCCCTATAGCTTCGAGTGGGACTTCGGGGATGGCCAGACCAGCACCGAGGCTAATCCTGTCCACGCTTATGGCAACGACGGCGTTTACACTGTTACCCTGAATATTAGAGATGATAAGGAGCATTCCGCGAGCGCGGAGCGGAAGGATTATATTACCGTGCTTTCCGCCTGGGACGCCGGCAACACCGCCCACAGCGCCTGGAATGGTCTGGTGGGCTTTGGTCACGTGCTGGCTAACCTGTTTATCTGGCTGGGTTATTTCAGCCCGCTCTGGATTGCCATCCTGGTTATCCTGTACTTCACCTGGTGGCGCAAGCGGAAGAAGAAGGCTTAAAATACATAAGAAAAGGGGGGCTGAAAAGCCCCCCTCCCTTTTTACCCCTTATTTGTCATTCTGAGGGAGTCCTTCCATAAAGGCGGAAGGACGACCGTGAGAATCT
>CAYXOZ010000064.1:0-1335 GCA_964467135.1 uncultured Dehalococcoidaceae bacterium | reverse complement strand
GCCCCTCTTACACTCCCCGCTAACCGCTAATCGCCAACCACTTCAAAATCTTCTCCCGGTTCAACCCCTCTATTTCGATAGCTTTATTTCTGCCGGTCTGCCCTTTGACTATCGTTATCGCCGACCTTTTTACTCCCAGCCTCCGGCTGAGAAACTCGATGAGCTCTTTATTGGCTTTCCCTTCCACCGGCGGCGCGGCTATCTTCACCTGGAGCACGCCGTCGCGGAGACCGGTTATTTCGTTGCGCCCGGCGTTAGGCGTAACCCTTATCGATAGCCAGCGGTCCTGTCTCTTTTTATCGTTCAATATAACTTGGTTCTCTGATTGCATTAGGCAGGCTAGTCGCCGCCGCCGCCCGCGCCGGAACCGCGCCCCATCAGCGATGCGATGGCTGCCAGGAACAATACCGTTGCCAGCGCGAACCAGAACTCCCACGTGAATTTATCGCTGATGATGGTCATGTCCGTCACCTCCAGGATAGTGACGATGCCCAGCGCCGCGCAAATTGCGCCGATGCCCCCGAGGATTGCCCCGAGTAGTCCCATCTGTTGTCCTCCTTTTGGTTTATTGTCTCGCCGCGGATATTATATAATTGTCTGCGGGTATTTCGTGCTTTGGAGATAATATAACATGAAACTGGCAAATAATCTATATCTTTTTCCGGAACGGGGTATGCTGGACTGCAATACCTATGTCGTTAAGGGCAGCCCTGGCATCATTATCGACCCCGGTAATACGGATTTTCTTTCGTCGCGTTTGGAGGACATGCACCGGGATGGCATCGACCCCTCCGGTATCGCCGTTATCGTTAACACGCACCTTCACGTCGACCATTGTGGTGCTAATGAGGCTTTTAAAAAGCTCTCCGGGGCGAAAATCGCCCTTCACCCCGTTCAGAAGGAAAACTACCGGCTCGTGGTCGTTGACGGCGCCCGGCTTTTCGGCATGGAGCCTTCTGAGTTCAAGGAGGATTATCTCCTGGACGTCGACCGTTTGAACATTGGCGGCGTGGACCTTGAGCTGATTCCGTCGCCGGGCCATTCGCCGGATTGCATCTGTTTTTATGACAGGGCGGCTAAAGTATTGGTCTGCGGCGACGTGCTTTTCGAGGGGAATACCGGCCGCGTCGACCTCCCCGGTGGTGACGCCGGGGCGCTCAAGAAGTCCATCGAACGCCTTTCCTTGCTTGACGTCGCGCACCTGCTGCCCGGTCACATGGGTGTTATCAGCGGCGCCGCGGAAGTCGCCGCCAACTTCGATTTCATTGTCCATAATATCTTTCCGTGGCTTTAGTCTCAAATATCATTCCGGCGGAAGCCGGAATCCAGTGGTGG
>CAYXOZ010000063.1:0-7642 GCA_964467135.1 uncultured Dehalococcoidaceae bacterium | reverse complement strand
TTTAGTATAAAGAGCGTTAAAATTTCATATGGAGGAGTAGGAATTAGCGTTTAGCGATCAGCCGAAGCGTTCGAGAGGGGCGAAGAGTGGTTACGAAAATCCTCCTCTCATCCCTCCTTCGGCAAGCTCAGGACAGGCTCTTTATGAAAGGGGGACGAAATAAACGGGTAATTTGACAGGGGTCCGTCCACGCGATTAACCGTGCAATTGAATAATAAATACCAATTACTAACTCATCTTTACGCCCTTGACAACCGCAGGGACAAGTGATAGGTTATGGGAGGACTTTTTCCGAGAGGCGGTCCAGATATAAGACCGCCTGCCGTCGCGGGCCTGACGCATCAAGCAGGGAAGACAATTTCTGAGATCCGAGCAGCGGTAATAACATGGCCGGGAATTATAAAGAGGTGATAGCATGAGCATTGAACTGGTGCACATAGGATTCGGCAATATTCTGGCCATGAGCCGGGCCATCGCGATAGCCTCCCCCAATTCCGCCCCCACCAAACGTACCATCCACGAAGGAAGAAGTAACGGCAAGGTCATCGATATGACCTCCGGCAGAAGGACCAAGTCCGTTATCTTTACCGATAGCGGGCATATCATCCTGGCCGCGCTGGCCCCGGAGACCATCGCCAGCCGTTTCCAGACCCGCACGGGCACTCCCGGCAAACCGGAATTGAGTGAAAACAGCGATGAGCCGTGAGAGCCCCGCTCCTCTCCACCCCCTGCCCAAACCCTTACTAATCGTCCTGTCCGGCCTGTCCGGCGCCGGTAAAGATACCGTCCTGGCCGGACTCCGCCAATCAGAACTTCCCCTTTATATCAGCGTTTCCGCCACCACCCGCCGCCGCCGACCCGGCGAAAAAGAGGGGGTAGATTACTTTTTCGTTTCAAAAGAAAAGTTCCAGGAGTTTATTGAAACCAACCAGCTTCTGGAATGGGCGACCGTCTACGGCAACCGGTACGGAATACCTCGGGAACCGGTGCGGAAGGCACTAAAAAGCGGGAAAGACGTCGTGGTGAAGATTGATGTCCAGGGGGCGGGGACCATCAAGAAAAACTTCCCCGGTGCGGTTTTAATATTTCTGCTAACCCCTTACCTGGAAGAACTGGAGAAAAGGCTCGCCAGGCGCCGCACAGAAACCTCTACCGACCTCGAGCTGCGACTACAGACGGCGGCCGAGGAGCTGCGGAAGCTGCCCCTGTTCGACTACGTGGTGGTAAACCGCACGGGTGAGGTCGAGCGGGCGGTCGCCGAAATCATCGCGATCATTACCGCGGAGAAATGCCGGGTCAGACCGCGGAAAATCTCCGTATAAAATTCGTCGACGATACCGGGACGCTAAAAATCAGGTAACCATTTTCAGAAGCCAGGAAAAGAGATAGCCCAGCAGACCGCAGACCGGGAAAGTCAATATCCAGGCTAACACGATATGGCCCGCCACGCCCCAGCGCACCGCCGAGAACCGTTTAGTGGCCCCCACGCCCATTATCGAAATATTGATGGTATGGGTAGTGCTCAGCGGAATCCCCAGCGAAGAAGCCAGTAAAATCGAAATCCCCGCCGAGGTCTCGGCGGCGAAGCCGTGCACCGGCTCGAGCCTGGTAAGTTTAAAGCCCATGGTGCGGATGATGCGCCAGCCGCCGGTGGCGGTCCCGAGCCCCATGACCGCCCCGCAGAGAAGCATGACCCATATCGGGATGGTAAACTCGCTGGTCAGCTTTCCCAGCACCATCACCAAAGCAAATACACCCATGAATTTTTGACCGTCGTTGCTGCCGTGGCTGAAAGCCATGAAAGCCGACGAGATTATCTGGAGTTTGCTGAAGTACCTGGTAACAGTCGCCGGGTGGAGGGGGCGCAACAACCAGTAGAGGGTCAACATGATAGTGACGCTGAGAGTGAAGCCGAGCAGGGTAGAAAAGCCCAGCCCGATGATGACTTTCTGCCACCCTTCCCAGAGCAGCACGGACGGACCTGCCGCCGCCAGTCCGGCCCCAGTCAGCCCGGCGATAAGCTCATGACTTTCGCTGGTGGGGATACCGAAGCGCCAGGCCACGGTGCTCCAGACGATGATGGTCAGCATGGCGGCGGCCACCACGGGGAGACCGATGATATCAGGGCTAACGATGCCCTGACCGATGGTCGCCGCGACCGCCGTGCCGGTGACGATCGCCCCCACGATATTCAACACCGCGGCCATCAAGACCGCCTGGGACGGCGTCAGGACGCGCGTCGAGACGACGGTAGCGATAGCGTTGGGGGCATCCGTCCAGCCGTTGACGAATTCAGCGGCCAGGACCAGCAGCAGCGTCAGGACCAGCATGAAGCTGAGGTCAGGCATTCTTCAGGGCAACCCCTTCGAGTACGTCAGCTACGTCTTCGGCCCGGTCGGTGGCACTCTCCATGTGCTCGTAAATCTCGCGCCACTTGATTATCTGCGCGATATCAGACGTATTTTCAAAAAGCTCGCCGATGGCGGCGCGGTAGACGCGGTCGGCCATATTTTCGAGTCGATTAATCTCCACACAGCGCTCGAGAATCTGCTTGAACTCGCTCTTATGCCGCAGGCCGCGGACGGCTTTTTCCGTTTCGATAGCTCCCTGGACGATGATATCGGCGAGCTCCTTAGCCCGCTGGGTGGGACCGGTAATTTTATAGATGAACATGGAGTCGGCGGTGGCGTGAACGAAATCGATAATATCGTCCATGGTATGGGCCAGCAGAGCGATATCCTCACGGTCGAAGGGGGTGACGAAAGTGCGGTGCAGGAGCGAAATAATCTGATGGGTAATGGAGTCGCCCTCGTGTTCGAGCTCGGTTATTTCGGCGACCCGGCTATCGATGAACTGCCAGGTATCCAGCATCTCCTTGAGCGCCTGCGCCCCCTTGATAATGTTTTTCGCGCTGTCCTCGAAGAGGTCGAAAAATTTATGTTCGGTGGGCAAAAACGGCAACCTGGGCATAACTTCCTCCTTAAAGGTGAGAGTTTTCCGCGGGCGGGGGGAGGTGGGGAAAAAGACGGATGCGGCAGAAGGCCGGCGGGAAAATCTTGAGACCAGGAAAAAGGTTGTGAGTGGAGAGATGATTACAAGTATAATCGCTCGCGGTGGATTTCATTCCGCTAAAGTTTAGGTGATGACGGGGGCTTTGTCAAATATCTCCCGGGCTTTTGCCCTGCCTGAAAGACATGCTATAATTCGCTATAAAATACACACGGCTAAGGCACTGTGCCCGGACATGAAAATAGCGTTTATATTATCAGCGTTCCCGGTACTATCCGAGACTTTCATACTCAACCAGATCACGGGGATGATGGACCTGGGGCACGACGTTCAAATATTCGCCCTGATAAATCCCAGAGAAAAAAAGATACATGGCGACGTCGCCGCTTACCGCCTCATGGAGCGGGTACATTACGCCGGTCTTCCCATTAACAGAGTAAAGCGTATCGTTAAAGCCCTCTGCCTGCTAGCGACAAATTTTCACCGGGCGCCGATTTCAATTATTAAGTCGGTGAATTTCTTTAAATACGGCGAGCAGGCACTGACATTGAGTCTTTTTTATACCTTTATGTCGTTCCTGAAAGCGGGGACCGCCTACGATATCATCCACTGCCACTTCGGGCCCAACGGAAACACCGGGATAATGCTCCGGGGGGTGGGAATCAAGGGGAAGATAGTCACCTCTTTTCACGGCTACGATATCACCATGTATATCAAACAGGTGGGAAGCCACGTCTACCGCGAGCTATTCCGCCGGGGCGATCTTTTCACCGCCAACAGCAACCACACTCGAGAGAAACTGATAGCGGCGGGATGCCCCCCGGACAAAATCCAGAAGCTTCCGGTAGGGCTGGACATGAGCCGGTTCAACTATAAACCCCGAGGAATGACAACGGGACAAAAGACGCGCCTCGGGACGATAGCCAGGCTGGTCGAAAAGAAAGGCATCGAATACTCCATTAAAGCCACAGCCAAGGTATTAAAAAAGCACCCCAACATCGAGTATGAAATCGTCGGGGACGGGCCTCTGAGAGAGAGCCTCGAACGACTGGTCACGGAGCTAGGCTGCCGCGATAACATCCATTTCCTCGGCTGGCTCGACAGCGACGAAGTCATAAAGATCATGAACGAAATATCCATTTTTATTCTCGCCAGCGTCACCGCCAGCAGCGGGGACCAGGAAGGGCAGGGCCTGGTACTCCAGGAAGCCCAGGCGATGGGGATACCGGTACTGGCGACGCTGCATAACGGACTCCCGGAAGGGGTCATCGACGGAAAGACGGGTTTTCTCGTCCCGGAAAGGGACAGCGACGCGCTGGCGGAAAAACTGGAATATCTCATCGAACACCCCGAGCTCTGGGAGGAAATGGGGCGGGCCGGGAGGGAGTTCGTGGAAAACGCTTTTGATGTCAAAAAGCTAAACCGGCGGCTGGAAGGCATCTATAAAGAGTGCGCGGGGGAACAGGCAAGTCCGGCTCGCTGAGTCTGCCGGCAAGTACAAAAGAGAGACTAACGCCTTTCCTGGCTTAACAAGATACTTTCGATAGCCACTGCAGCAAGGTCGGCATAAGCTTCAAGAAGATGCTCCTGCTCAATGGTCAACTCGCCGCTGGCATCTACCGCCGATATTGCCATCACTCCCACTACTCCTCGGGCTGTCACCATCGGTAAGTAGCGGGCTTTAGCATTGGGGAGGGTATCCGTACCGTGTCCAACTATCTTCTGGTGCTGGAAGGACCAGATGGCGGCCGCCAATTCATTTTCATCAACGGTGATTTTCAAGTTGCTATCATAGGGTTGAAGGGTCTCTCTATTTTGAGGGTCAGGTAAAAAAATTATGGTTTCATGCCCTAATGTTTCCCCGGCTCTTTTTATAATGGCGCTGATGTAAGACTTGAGGTCATTGGAAACAGCCAGGTCACGTCCCAGAGCGTAGAGGGAGGCTGTTTCACGCTCACGGCGCCTGGCAGATTCAGTTTGCCGGCGGACCCGTAATGCCAGCAAGCTGATGATGGCGCCAATCAGAAGAAGCACGAGTAAAGTGAGAACATACTGAGTGTCAGCCACCCTGAAATTCAAATATGGCGGCACGTGGAAAAAATCGAATGCCAGGACGCCGACAACGGAAACCAGGATAGACGGTCCCAGACCCCACAAATAAGCCGTGAAAACGACACATAACAAATACAGCATGGCGATGGTAATGGGAGTAAAGAAATCATGCATCAATTGACCAATTAAGGTAGCCAGCACGACCAAGCCCAGGCCCTGCAAATAGCCCCGCCAGTCAGGGAGTCGCTTCTTTCCCGGGGCAACCGTTGGTTCCGGTAGCGCGGATTCACCGCGGCCGCCCACGATATACACATCAAAATGTTCGCTCCGGCGGACGAGCTGATTCACGATTGAACCGCCCCATAAGCTCTTCCGCCAGCTCCTCCTGGATTTGCCGACGACTATCTTGGTAACGTTGTTCTTAGCCGCGAATTCCGTAACGGCGTTGACGACGGTGTTTCCCGGGATGGTCGAGACCTTAGCGCCCATTCTATCCGCCATCCGCAGCGTGCCCGTCAAGCGTTCCTGCTGGGCGGGCGACAGACGGGCATCGGGCGTTTCAACATAGATAGCGAACCATTCAGCGGCTAACTGATAGGCGAGTCGGCGGGCGTTGCGGACCACACGGGTACCCGCCTGACCGGGGCCGACACACACCAAAAGACGCTCGGCGGACGGCCACGGGCCGGTGATACCGTGGGTCTTCATATAAGCCAGCGTCTGTTCGTCGACATGTTTACCGGCCATACGCATGGAAAGCTCGCGCAGCGCCGTCAGGTTACCCTTGCGGAAGAACGATTCGGTGGCCGGGGCGATTTGTTCGGGGATATAGACCTTGCCTTCCTTGAGCCGCTGGAGAAGCTCGTCAGGGGGGAGGTCGACCATTTCGATTTCCGAGGCGTTGTCAACGAAGCTATCAGGCACGGTCTCGCGCACCCAGACCCCGGTAATCTGAGCGACGGCATTGCGACCGCTCTCGATATGCTGGATATTGAGCGTGGTATAGACATCGATGCCCGCTTCCAGCAGTTCCTCGATGTCCTGATATCTTTTCGGGTGGCGGGAGCCCGGGACATTCTCGTGGGCAAGCTCGTCAACCAGCGCCAGTCTGGGGTGACGCGCCAGCACCGCATCGATATCCATTTCCGTGAGTTTAATGCCGCGGTATTCCACCTGGCGGCGCGGCACGACCTCGAGACCTTGAAGCAGCGCCTCCGTCTCGACGCGTCCGTGAGTTTCCACGAGAGCGGCGACCACGTCCGTGTCCTTTTTCTTTAAGCGCGCGGCCTCAAGCATGGTAAAAGTTTTACCCACGCCGGGGGCATAGCCGAGGAAAATCTTGAGCTTGCCACGTTTCTTCTGCTCTTCCTCGGCTTTGACCTGCGCCAGCAGCTCATCGGGATTAGGGCGCGCATGTTCTTCCACCATACCGTTTACCACTCCAGAGCAATTCTATACCTTATCATGGGCCGGGTCTATTTCAAGGCATCCAGCGCCAGATTGAGCTTTAAAACGTTAACGCGCGGCTCACCCAGGATGCCGAGCTGGCGGCCTTCGGTAAATTCATTCACCAGCTCCCCGACCTGAGCCTCGCTTAAGCCGCGATAACGCGCGACACGCGCCGCCTGATAGCTGGCGGCGGCGACGCTGATATGAGGGTCGAGACCGCTGCCGGAAGAGGTGACCAGGTCTACAGGAATCGGCGCGTCATTAGCAGGGTCGACGGTTTTCAGGGCATCGATCCGGGCCTGAACAGCGTCGATGAGCGCCGGATTAGACGGCCCGTAGTTGGAGCCGGAAGAAGCGGCGGCGTTATACGGGAAAGACGCCGTCGCCGAGAGCCTGCCCCAGAAATACTCCGGGTCGCTGAACGGCTGGCCGATAAGCTCCGAGCCGACGCTCGTGCCGTTTTCTACAATCAAGCTGCCGTTGGCCTGCCGGTGAAAAAACGCCTGCGCGATACCGGTGACGAACAGCGGATAGATTATCCCGGTGATTACCGTGAATATCCCCAGAAATATCAGGGCGGTCTTAAGCTGACGCAGCATAAGTCTTTTCTTTTGCCTCCGCTTTTATACTAGGTGCAGCGCTACTAAAAGCATGTCGATTAACTTGATGCCGATAAACGGCGCGATTAGTCCGCCCAAGCCGTAAATCAGCAGGTTGTCACGCAGGAGTCGGGCCGCCCCCACCGGGCGGTACGGCACGCCGCGCAAAGCCAGCGGCACCAGCGCCATGATAATCAGGGCGTTAAATATCACCGCCGAGAGAACGGCGCTGTGCGGCGTGGCCAGGCGCATGATGTTCAACGCGCCCAGGGTCGGGTAGGTGCTGGCAAAAGCCGCCGGGATAATGGCGAAATACTTGGAAACATCATTGGCGATGCTGAAAGTGGTCAAAGACCCCCGGGTCATCAACAGCTGCTTGCCGGTCTCCACGATTTCAATGAGCTTGGTGGGATTGCTGTCCAAGTCAATCATGTTGGCGGCTTCCCGCGCCGCCTGCGTACCGGTGTTCATCGCCACAGCCACGTCGGCCTGGGCCAGGGCGGGGGCATCGTTAGTGCCGTCGCCGGTCATGG
>CAYXOZ010000062.1:0-7734 GCA_964467135.1 uncultured Dehalococcoidaceae bacterium | reverse complement strand
GGCGCTGCTGCAAGCGGTCGATAAAATTGCGGAAAGTGCGGTAAGAAACGTAAGGGGGTAAATGTTTGCGTCCCTTTTCAGTAGTCACGGCCAACCCTCCGGTGTTCTGGACTATTATATGCTAAAAATCCAGAAGATACAAGACATTAAAGCAAATTTTTCAGGGTTAAAAATGTTATGGAATTTTTCAGGGACTGGAAAGAAATAGAAAGGACAATAATTGTCGCATGCTCCTGGAACGTTATACTATGACTTATGCGTTCACGAACAAACGCAAGCTAACCGCAAAAACAGAAAAATAAATACAGGAGGCAAAAAAGTACTATGGGAACCCCAATCGAGTACCAAAAGCTCATGACGGAAATTGTCTACATCAACCTGCCCGGCCCGGACGAACCGGCGCCGAACATGACCGGCGGAGAACTCCTCCACGGCTTCCTGGCCGAACTCCACAGAATCGGCAATCCGGAATTCCGCGAGCACCTCAACTCCCTCTGCAACAAATGGAACATCCGCTACCGCGACCAGAGAAAATAAAAAAATACCAATAAATATTATAGGTAATAAACCTGTCAGGTTAGTCCCCCGGTAAATCGGGGGACAAAGGAGGACAAATGAAAAGGGACAGGATTGCTGCCATTGATGTCGGCACGACCAAGGTATGCACCATCATGGCCGATATCCTCGATAAAGAGGACTTACGCGTGCTGGGCGTGGGCGTGACGCCATCGCACGGGCTCCACAAGGGCCTGGTTACCAATATTAATGAAGCCAGGGAGTCGATAAAGAAATCGGTACGCCTGGCCGAGCAGATGGCGGGGCGGCGGCTGGAATCAGCCTATGTCGGCGTGACTGGCCGTCACATATCGTCGGTGAATAACCGGGGTTCCGTCGCCATCACGCGCAACAACCAGGTCGTCCATACCGACGACCTCAAGCGCGTCCTCGACGTCGCCCGCTCCATCAAAGTGCCCTCGGAGCAGCGGCTGCTGCACGTTATCCCCCGCGGGTATACCGTCGACGGGCAGGGCGGGGTAAAGAACCCCATCGGGATGCACGGCTTCCGCCTGGATGTGGAAACCCACATCATCACGGCGGCGCTGACATCTATCCAGAACCTCACCAAGTGCATCCGCAGCATCGGCGTGGATGTCGACGACCTCGTCATGGAACCGCTCGCCAGCGCCGAGGCGGTGCTCGCGCCGGAAGAAAAGCAGGAAGGCGTCCTGCTGGCCGACATCGGCGGCGGCACGACCGACCTCGCCCTCTTCAAGGACAACACCATCTACCACACCTCGGTGCTGCCGGTGGCCGGCTACCAGGTCACGCGCGATATATCGGTAGGGCTGGGGATAACCTTCGAGCTCGCCGAAGAGATGAAAAAGAAATATGGCGACGTCACACCGATGGAAGAGGAAAGGCTCCCCAAAGACATCGCCGTCACCGGCGACGGCCACAGCATCTCCTACCAGGACCTCTCCGACATCATCCGCGTACGCGTCGAAGAGCTGCTCCGGCTGGTAATCCTGGAGCTCCCGCAGCAGGATTATCGCAAGCTCATTCCGGCGGGGCTGGTCATCACGGGCGGCGGCGCCAACCTGCCCGGCATCGCCGAGCTTGGCGAAAGCATCACCCGGATGCCAGTGAGGATCGGCAAACCTATCAGCCTGCCCGGTGTCTCGGACACCCTGGACGACCCGGCCTACGCCACGGGCGTGGGACTGCTTCTCTGGAAGCTGCGGAACCAGGGCACGACGGTCTCCCAGGCCAAAGACGGCGGCCTGCGGCGGCTGCTGACACAGATGTTCAAATTTTTCCGATAGAGCGTTTCATTATTTATTAATAATATTAAGATAGGATGGAGGAAAAAGATGGCTAGAGCCACATCGGTCAATAGCGGCGCTAAAATCAAGGTTATCGGGTTGGGAGGATCGGGGTGCAACGCGGTCACCAGGATGGTGCGCGAGCAACTGCACGGCGTGGAGTTCATCGCCATGAACACGGACGCCCAGCACCTGGAAATCACCGAAGCCATGGAGCGTATCCAGATCGGCGAGAAGCTCACCCGCGGCCTGGGGGCGGGCGGCGACCATACCATAGGTCGTAAAGCGGCCGAGGAAAGCCGCGATTCCATCCGGGACGCCGTGAGCGGGGCGGACATGGTCTTCATCACGGCCGGCATGGGCGGCGGCACCGGGACGGGGTCGGCGGCGGTCGTAGCGGAACAGGCTAAATCGACCGGCGCGCTGACCATCGCCGTGGTCACCAAACCATTCACCTTTGAAGGGACTCACCGCAATAAGACCGCCGAGGAAGGCATCACCGACCTTATGGAACACGTCGACACGTTGATAATCATCCCCAACGACCGCCTGCTCGACCTGTGCGACCAGAAGACGAGCGTCGACGGGGCTTTCCGACTCGCCGACGAGGTGCTGCACCACGGCGTCCAGGCGATTGCCGAGGTCATTACCGTGCCGGGGCTCATCAACCTGGATTTCGCCGACGTGCGGACGATAATGAAAGACGCCGGGCCGGCCTGGATGTCCATCGGGAGAGGGACGGGGCAGAACCGCGCCACCGACGCCGCCAAACAGGCGCTGGCCAGCCCGCTGCTCGACGTCTCCATGCAGGGCGCCAAGGGCGTGCTGTTCAACATCTCCGGCGCCAACCTCACCCTCTACGAAGTCAATAACGCGGCCGAAGTCATCAGAAAAGCAGTCGACCCCAACGCCAACGTCATTTTCGGGGTGGTCATGGACCCGAACCTCGGCAACGACGTCCGGCTGACCTTAATCGCCACCGGCTTTGTCTCCCGCGAAGCCATGGCCAGCGCCAATAAAGAAAAGGAACTGGCGCGGCTCCTCAAGGGCATTGAGGACGACGAACTGGATATGCCTTCATATATGCGGCAGCGCAAAGTTTTTCCGGGACAAAGGTCCGCAACGACCAGTAAATCCTACAACTAGTCAATAAAAAAACGGGGGAAAGGAGTCCCATGACAATAGCCGAGGTAGCCAAACAAAAGTACCAGCCATGCCTGGGCCCGATAATGAAAAAGCTCATCAGCAACCGCTGCTGCCTGGCGCTGCTGCGGTTCTTCATCGCCCACCCCAACGGGCGCTTCAGCAAACTGGCGATAGTCCACGCCATCGACGACAGCAACAGTCGGACGGAGATTGAGAAAGACCTGGGCCAGATGGTGACGGAAGGCATCCTGAATCTAAATATCGAGAACGACATCAGCTTTTACCTGCTCACCCGCGAAGAGAGCGTGCGGCGGACAATACTGGAGATGGGCGAGTTCGACTGGCGGCACTGGCAGCTCGTGCTGGAACACCTGTAAAGGGTCGCCCGCTTCAAAGTTATTATCAGGAGCTGGGAGAAATATGGTAATATATCAAAAGAGCCAGGCCAGGAAGGTCCCCAAAGCCGTCCAGGACTACATGAGACGGAATTTCAACCTGCCCATAGAGTATCTCGGCATTTTAAGGTGCCTTGAGAACAACCGGGCGGACAACGGTAACCGGACCACCAGCCTGAGCATCTTCAGTCCGGTCAAGGCCAGGGAGCACCGACTGAAGATAAAGACCGCGGCCGACCTGGGGCGGTACCCCGAGATGTTACTCTTCAAAGGAAAGATAGATAATCGCGGGGGCATAGAAATCACCGACCAGCGGCGGCCGGTGTGGGGAAATAAAACGTAGCATAACGAGCAGGGAAAGGTAAACATGGGTAGAAAAGCGGAAAAACAATCGCAGAGAAAAAGCTATAAAGAGGCTTTCAAGGGCGTCAAGCACGGACACGGCGGACGCGCTATCCGGAAGAAACAGGAATCAGCCCTCGGCAAATAAAGTTGCATAGTTCTCCGGAGGGAAGACAGCAATGTCAAACGGAGTGATACGGCTACTGGACGAGGAACGGGGCTACGGCTTTGTTTCCAGCAACAGCGGTAAAGATATTTTCTTCCACTACAGCCAGCTACAGGGCGTGAAATTCCAGACGCTGAAAAAGGGGCAGAACGTTAGCTACAGGGTAGGGCTGGGTGATAAGGGGTTCGTGGCTAAAGACATCAAGCTGTGCCGGACCTCCGGGTGACCGCCCAGCCGATAGAAATGAGAAAAGCGATAGTTACCGGCGGCGCCGGGTTCATCGGCTCATATATCGCCGAGGGACTGGTCAAGCGCGGCTATCAGGTTGTCATCATCGATAATCTCTCTTCCGGCAAGTTATCCAATATCAAATCGATTCTCAACGGCAAAAACGTCCAGCTAATCCAGGGAAGCATTCTTAATTTACCTTTAATGCGCAAGTTGTTCTCCGGGGCGGAATACGTCTTCCACCAGGCGGCGATAACCAGCGTTCCCCGGAGTGTCCGGAGCCCCAGGGCGACCCAGACCACCAACGCCACGGGCACGCTGAATGTGCTCATCGCCGCACGGTATAACGGGGTAAAGAAGGTAGTCTATGCCTCTTCTTCCGCCGTCTACGGCGATACACCGGCGCCCGTCCAGAAAGAAGACCTGCCCCCGAACCCACTATCGCCATACGCGGTGACCAAGCTAGCCGGAGAACACTACGCCAAGGTATTCCACGAGCTTTACGGCATCGGCGCCGTTAGTCTGAGATATTTCAATGTCTACGGACCGCGTCAGGACCCCCACTCGGCTTACGCCGCGGTGATACCGGTCTTTATCTCCCGCGTACTTTCGGGAAAGGCGCCGGTGATTTACGGCGACGGTGAACAGACGCGCGACTTCATCTACGTTAAAGACGTTGCTGAAGCTAATATCCAGGCAGCAGAAAGCGGGGCTTCCGGCGTTTTCAATATCGGCAGCGGGACCAGCGTCACGATAAACAACCTCGTGCAACTTATCATTAAGCTTTCCGGAAAAGGTAAAATCCGGCCGGTATATAAAGAAGCCAGGCCCGGTGACATCGTGCACAGCCTGTCCGATATCACCAGGGCTAAAGCTTTCGGGTTCAGTCCCGGATATAGCCTGGAGGACGGATTAAAAGAATACATCGACTACATGAGCGCCTAGTGCGAGCGGGTCCAGAGGCATAATATGCCCTCTCATATTCCATTTTTTGCCTTCTTTTAACCCAATCCTTACTTTCTTCTAACCTGAGTGCTTTATATTGAACATAAAGGTTAATACAAACTCAGTCCAAATGAATATCCAACTAAAAGTTCCAGAGCTAAGGGAGAGAAAATCCATCAGAGATGAGGTGCACATCTGGCTGGCTTCGCTGGATATGCCGGTAACGAAATTCCACGGATTGCTGGCGGCTGATGAACGAGAGAGGGCGGAACGCTTCCACTTTAAAAAAGACAGGGACCGGTTCATCACGCAGCGGGGGATATTGAGAATACTCCTGGGTTGCTACCTGGGGGTTGAACCCGAGAGCGTGCAGTTTTCCCGCGGAGAACACGGCAAACCGTTAATAGCCGATGCGCTCAACGGAGAGGCACTCCATTTCAACCTATCGCACTCGCAGAACATGGCGATATACGCTTTCTCCGGTTACCGTGAAATAGGCGTGGATATCGAACAGATACGCGATAATATTGAAATGACGCAACTGGTCGATAGATTTTTCTCGACTAGAGAAAAAACGGCCTGGCACTCACTGCCGGAAACCCAGAGAACAGAGGCGTTTTTCAACGCCTGGACGCGCAAAGAGGCCTTCACTAAAGCAACCGGGGACGGTCTGTCCATGCCGTTGGACAGCTTCGACGTATCGATAGCTCCCGGAGAAGCCGCCAGGCTCCTGGGAATCGATAGCGATGAAAAGGCCGCGGCAGGATGGAGCATCCAGGACATCAAACCGGCGACCGGCTTTGTGGCCGCGCTGGCCATGGAAGGGAAAATAGGCACTATCGACTTCCGGTATTGGGCAAGCTAGTTGAACAATAGGCATAAAACTTATTTGTGATAAGGTGAACGACATTAACGCTAATAACAAAATACAAGCCAGCTACCCGCTCTCCCCGATGCAGCAAGCGATGCTGTTTCACTACCAGCTGGCACCCCGGTCCGGCGTCTATATTCAACAACTGGCAGGCCGACTGCATGAAGACCTGAATATCGAGACGTTCAACAAAGCCTGGGAAAGTGTAATATCAAGACATGATGTCTTACGTACGGCGTTCCGGTGGGAGGGGTCGGAGGAACCGCAGCAGGACGTTTATGAAAAAGTCGATGTGCCATTCGAACTGCACGACTGGCAGCAACTCTCCGCTGAGATGCAAAGAAGCAGGTTCGAGGAATTCCTGAAAGCCGACCGGAAAAAGGGATTCAACCTGAAGCAAGCGCCGCTCATGCGCTTGATGCTTTTCCGTCTTGGCGAAGGAGATTATCAGTTCATCTGGACTATACATCATATCATACATTCAAACCGGAGCAATCGGGTAATACTAGAGGAAGCATTCAGTATTTACGATGCCGATTGTCATGGAAAACAAGCATCCTTAAAACGACCGAGACAATATCAAGATTACATTAATTGGCTTAAACAACAAGATACATTAAAATCAGCAAGTTACTGGCAAAGTTTATTCAAGGATTTTGATACTGCCAAGCTGGCAGGTGTATTTCATCCGGTCAGTTATTTCGATGCGCAAGAGAAAGAATACGATAAAGCAACGGAAGTAATCTCCGAAAAATCAAGTAATTTATTGAAAGAACTAGCGAGACAAAACCAGCTGACCATCAATACCTTCGTGCAGGGAGCTTGGGCGCTGCTTTTAAGTCGTTACAACGGTGAAGAAGACATCGTTATTGGAGAAGTGAGAGCACATACTCACTGGGGAATCAAGGTTGAAGAATCTGCCGCGGGGCTATTCCTCAACACGCTTCCACTAAGAATACGGGTGAGTCCAGAAGAATCCTTAATTTCTTGGCTAAAGGGAATCAGGCAAACACAAGTCTCGCTCCGGGAACACGATTGTTCATCACTTATTGATATTCAGAGGTGGAGTAACATTCGCCCAGGTATTCCCTTGTTCGAAAGTTTATATGTATTCGACTACCAAGATATAGATACCTATATAAAATCTGAAGTGCCTAGCTGGCAAAACAACGAATCTCGCAGTTTGATACTTGATAATGTCGATAATGAATACCCAATAACACTTTATGCATTCGCAGAGCCAAGCCTTAAATTGAGGGTCGCTTTCAGCCGAAACCAAATCATCACCGAGGACTACATTAAGAGAATGTTGGGGCACCTGAAAACACTGCTGGAAGGCATGGCGAAAGACCCGAACCGGACTCTCGGGGAATACCAGATGCTCACGGACGCCGAGCGTCAGCAAATATTAATCGAGTGGAACAACACGAAAGCTGACTACCCGCAGGACAAGCTGATACACCAGGTATTCGAAGCCCAAGCGGAAAAGACACCTGATGCTACCGCCGTCGTTTTCGAGAGGCAGAGTCTTTCTTATAAAGAGTTGAACCAGCGGGTGAACCAGCTGGCCCATTACCTGAAGTCGATGGGGGTGGGGCCGGAAAAGATGGTCGGTATCGCGGTAGAGCGGTCAGTAGAGATGATAGTGGGGCTGTACGGCATACTCAAGGCGGGCGGGGCTTACGTACCCCTCGACCCGACCTACCCGGCAGACAGAATAGCCTATATGATGGAAGACGCTAACGTCCCGGTGCTTTTGACCCAGAAAAGGCTGCTGGACAAGCTGCCGCCGCATAAAGCCCGGGTGGTCTGCCTCGA
>CAYXOZ010000061.1:5620-8082 GCA_964467135.1 uncultured Dehalococcoidaceae bacterium | reverse complement strand
AGGGTGGGGCTGCCGATCGTCGAATCTATCGCGGCGACGGTGCCGAGTATCTCGAACTCGACGATGGCATCCGGCGGGACACCGGCCGGGACGGGCATGGTATTATTGACGAGCGTGGAAGCCCGGGGGGCGAATATGGCGATGTCCATGGGGGGGTTGAGGATATCATGGGCATCAAAGACGCCCGGGGCGTTGTCCGCGATGAACTGGAAGTCAGCGGAAACGACCATGCCGCCAGAGGAAGCGGCGTTAGCGACGATGATATTATTAATGGTAGCGCCGCTCTGGATAACGGCAGCGCCCGGGTCCGGCTGAGTTAACGTAATCCGGGGCGCCGCGGCCGGGGTGATGATCCTGACCTCGTTGGAAGGGAAGGAGAGGCCATCGTTATTCACCGCATAGACCTGGTACCAGTAAGCGGTCATGGCCGAGGTGGTGGCGTCCGTATAGGTGATGACGTCTGTGCCTACGGAGCCGAGGAGGTCATAGGGGCCCGGTTCGAGGCCGCCGACATCAGGGGCACGGTAGATATCGAAGCGGGTCTCGTTGAGGGAGTGGTCTACCCAGTGGAGGTCAACCCGACCACCGTTAATGGTGATGGCGATGAGGCCACTGGGGGCAGCGGGAGGGGCGGCCAGAGCTGCCGCCGGCAGGAACCAGCTCAGCACCATGACCACCGCCGCCAGGATGAATATTTTTTTGAGTATCGACTTTTTCATATATACATATCTCCTTGTTCTGGGTCAGCGCCCGCTAGGGGTCGAAGTGGTCATTGGGTACATAGCCGGGCTGGCCGAAGGGTATCGGGTCGTCAACCGGAGTTGACGAGATGCCGAGGAAGTTCGGCAGAGGCGCGTTACCGGCAGGCCAAGCAACCCCATTGGGTAACACCGGCGCGACCGTTCCCGCCCTACCGCCCGCACCCACCGCCGGGTATTCGAAGATGACATCCGGGTAGTAATTGTTGCCGAGTGGGTCTCCTCCCGGCCGGTTGCCGAGGGTGTGGCCATTGGGGATAAAGAGCTGAGGATGGTCAAAGGGGGCCATCTCCCAGCGGACGCGCTCATCGGTGAGGGCGATCAGGAAGGCGACAATCAGGTCAGCGTCCTCATGGCCGATGTTCTGCACCATGGCGAGGCCGACATCGATATCGGGGTCGTTGACATCGGCGAAGTCGCCATGCCGGGCGTAGAACTCCACCGCCTGTTTGAGGGTGAGTGAACCGCCATGATGGAAGTAGGGTCCCATCAGCTCGATGTTGCGGAGGTGCGGTATCTTGAAGGAGCCATCGACGTTGCTGCCGCGATGGGGGTTGGGTTTGGCGGGGAACAGGGGCAGCATGAGCAGCGCCCATAGCTGGCCCATCTGGCTGGCTTTCTGGATGGAGAGCTGAGTACCCGGGAGCAATGGTGAAGCATCACCGCCGATGCCGATATCCTCACGGTTGGGGCGGGTGCCGACGTTGGAGAAGCCGACATCGAAGTTGGAGGCGGAGGCAACGATGGCGAGCTCGCGGTTGTGGTCCATCTTGACGGTCATATCAGTAGTCACGAAGAATTTGAGCGGCACGTTGGTCAGGGTGTTTTCCGTGAGCTCGGGGCCGCTATGGCAGAGCTGGCAGGCGCCGAAGTTGATATTGTTAAAGAGCGGGTTCACCTGCTGGACGGCCGCTTCGGTATGGATATAGGTCAGCAGCCCGCGCATGATAGTCTGCGCTTCAGGGCTGTCCCAGGGGCCGAAGGCGTTGTTATCGCCGCCCATGAACAGGTCGTAGGGAGACTGGTCGGCGACAAGGATGGTCTCGAACTCCTGGATAGCCACGCCCCAGAAGGCAGCGAAGTTTTCTTCCATCAGGTGGAAGCCGCCGGGGGTCATGAGCGTGGTGGGCAGGCCGTTGATGTCCGAGGGACCGGTGCCGTCCCAGAAGGTATTGTTAAAAGCCCACTGAATCAGGTTGACGTATCTGAGGTTGATGCCGCGGCCGCTGTTGGTACCGCCGGGATTCTTAAAGGTCCAGCTACCGATGCCGGGGGCACTGCCGTTGCCGAGAACGCTATCAGCCGGATGTACCAGCTGGGCGCCCAAGGGGATGATGACGGGGTTGATGCCATCGGTGTAGGAGGCATAAGCAGCGGTATCCAGGCCGGTGCTGGTAATCGTCACTACCGGCGGGGTGATGAAGCCGCCACCCTGGTTTACGACGTTGATGGCAGTGACAGCGCCGTTGTTAACGACGGCTGTGGCCGTGGCGCCCGCGCCGCCGCCCCCGGTAATGGACACGGTGGCGCCGTGTATGTAGTTGGAGCCCTGGGTATTAACAGTGATAGAAGTCAGGTTACCACTGGCCGGGTCAATGTTAGCGGTGGCGGTAGCACCCGTGCCAGGCCCGGTGAGTCGGAGCATCTTGCGGCCGAGGTCCTGCATGGTGCGGCCGCGGAAAGCCATCTCGTCCGAGGTGGCCG
>CAYXOZ010000061.1:0-5520 GCA_964467135.1 uncultured Dehalococcoidaceae bacterium | reverse complement strand
CTCCGCATGTTGCGGCCGCCAACGGTGAAGATATCGATAACGCGGGCGCCGGGGGTATCATAAGTACCTACGGCATTGGGTGTGTTATAGTTCGGGGCGGGAGAACCGGCGTAGGCGACGTGGAAAGTGCCGATGGAGCCGACCGCGTCATCAGTATCAAAGAGGACGTCCCTCTTGCCATAGTTGGTCTCGAGGGGGTCGGCCAGCTCGTGGAAGGGGAAGTCAGCCGGGGTCAAGGTGTAGTTAGGGGCACCCGGGAGTCCCTGGCGGGTCGTGTTCCAGGCGTTTGCCTCGGTGATGTTGGTGTTCCGGCTGCCCGGATTAAGCGTGTTGGTGATACGGTTGTCCGTGCCGGCAATGAAATGACATGAAGCACAGGCATTGCCATCGCTGCCCGCCTGCTGGTCCCATAATAAGGCTTTGCCGAGTATCAACAGGGCGGCCTTCTGGATGGAAAGTCCCCTGGCAGCGGCATAGTTCTGAAGGGAGGCGGGAACCGCCGGCATGGGGGGGTCGGTGGTGGCGTCGCCGGCCAGCGGGGGTGGCAACGGGCGGACGAAAGTAGTAAACCCCGGTGGTTCGTTCAATATTACCGTAGAAAGTGAATCCATCCCCATATCCTGCACAGCAACCCTAACTTCATCGGGGTCGAGCAGGGGCAGCTGGGCATTACTCGGTTGGGGAACCAGCAACGTGACCGCTAATACTACAGCCATCGGCACGAGCAGTAGCGGCGCTGCTTTTTTGAATAATTTGTTTTTTACGAATCTCATGTATATCCTTCCTTTTTTTAATGACCTTGTATTTAAAAGTGTGGTTTAATCATCTTTCCCCATTGTTTATCCTCCTTTACCATTTACGAAAGTTTTTTATTGAAGTGCACCCAGGCGGGTGGTAGAATACACAAAAGCAGCGGGGCCGATAACCTCGATGCCCGAGACCTCCGTCCTATCTGCCAAGAGCGGCGGGGGTCTCATTTTATGTCAGGACCGCCTTAAAACTTTCTGTTTTTTGCGTCCCTCCTTTCTTTTTTTGCCACCTGTTTTCAGATTGAGTCTGATGGTAAAACATACCCATTCTAGACCAAGGCGCATTTAGTAGTCGTAAAATTTTAGAAGGAATTATTGAATTTTTATTACATCTGCGATGCCTGCACGCGGTTTTGAAAAATCAACTCGCGGGATTTTTTAGACGCGCGGGCAGCATGTTATAATGGCTTCGGCGGGGGAATATGCGCGGAAAAACACGGCTAAAGCGGCTGATACCCGAGAGGTATCAGCGTATTATTACCGGACTCTCAAATCGCTATAGATGCCTGCTGCTAGCGATGCCTTCCACCGGCGCGAGAGTTAGCTGTCCGCTTTGCGGCAGGGACTACCGCAAACTGTTACCATATGGACTGGATGCCACCGTAGTTAGAGATGGACAGGTAGTCGGCGGGGGGCGGCGTCCTAACGCGCAGTGCCCCGGCTGCTTTTCGCTGGAAAGAGAACGTTTCCTGTTTCTTTACCTCAGGGATGTATATCATCTGTTTGACGAGCACAAAGACCCCGGATGGAGGGTGCTCCACCTGGCGCCGGAAAGCAATCTCCAGAGAGTCCTCAGGTCACAGGCCCACCTGGACTACGTCAGCGCCGACCTTAGTTCGCCGAAAGCCATGGTGAAAACGGATATCACCGAAACGGGATTCCCCGACGGCACTTTCCACGTTATTATCTGCGCCCACGTCCTGGAACATATCCCGGATGATGCCAAAGCCATGAACGAGCTGTACAGAATACTCAAACCGGGGGGCAGGGTGGTCTTACAGACGCCCGTGGTACTATCGCTGGAAAAGACGTATGAAGATGCGGAAATCACCACGCCGGAGGAAAGAGAAAAAGCCTACGGGCAATTTGACCACGTAAGAATATACGGTCGCGACTTCAGGGACAGGCTGACAAAGGCCGGTTTCCAGGTCGAGACGTTCCGCTTCGATGAAAACACCATCAAGAAATACGGCCTGTACCCCGATGAAGATATCTATATCTGCGCCAAGCCATGAGTCGCGACCAGGACCAAGTTTCCCTAGTACCGGGAAGCGCCGATTTCTTCCATCTTGCCCGTTACCACGAAGACCACCCGCTCGCAGATATTGGTGACCCTATCGGCGGCACGCTCCAGGTTATGGGCGACCCAGACGAGGCGGGTAGCGCGGGTAATGGTTTTAGGGTCTTCCGCCATAAAGGTGAGCAGCTCCCGGAAGACCTGGTCGTAAAGATGGTCGATGGCGTCGTCCTCGTCGCTGATTTTCCTGGCGGCCTCGGCGTCCCGGTTGACAAAGGCATCCAGGCTGCGGCGGAGCATATCCACGGTCTGCTCCGCCATGCGGGGGATATCGATGAGGGGTTTCAGCGGCGGCTCATCGCCAATCATAATGGCGATTTTGGCGATACCCTCGGCGTAGTCGCCGATTCTCTCCACTTCCGAGACGATATTAAGCACGGCTAAAATAATACGGAGGTCGCTCGCCATAGGCTGCTGCGTGGCGATAAGCTCGACGCACTTCTCCTCGATGTCAAAGCGTTTCCGATTCACTTTTTTATCGTCGGCGATGACCTGCTGCGCCAGCTCAAGGTCGCGGTTTTTCAGGGCTTCGATACCGCGCAGAATGGCTTTATTCACCATGCTGCCCATCGCCAGGACGTCATCCTGGATTTCCCTCAGTTTCTTATGAAAAGCTGCCCTCGTTTCCATGCCTATCCTCCTGAAAGCTATCCGAAACGCCCGGTGATATAGTCCTCAGTGCGCTTGTCTTTAGGATTGGTAAAAATCTGCGCCGTGGGTCCATATTCCACGAGCATGCCGGCGCGGTCCGGCTCCATCATCATAAAAGCCGCGGTGTTAGATACGCGCGCCGCCTGCTGCATGTTATGAGTAACGATGATGATAGTGTAGTCCTGAGCCAGGCTCTGCATCAAGTCCTCGATTTTAAGAGTGGCAATGGGGTCGAGGGCGGAGCACGGTTCGTCCATTAAAATGACCTCCGGCTCCACCGCCAGCACGCGGGCGATACAGAGACGCTGCTGCTGGCCGCCGGATAATGCCAGACCGGACTGCCCTATCTTGTCCTTCACTTCGTCCCAGAGGGCGGCCTGGTGCAGGCTCTTTTCGACGATTTCCTCAAGCTCACCGCGGTTTTTGGTGCCATGGCGCTTCGGGCCGTAAGCCACGTTTTCGAAAATAGACATCGGGAAGGGATTAGGCTTCTGAAAGACCATGCCCACCCTTTTCCTCAGCTCGACGACATCTATTTTGGGGTCGTAAATAGGAATACCGTCCAACTCGACATTGCCTTCCACTCTCACCCCGGGGATAAGGTCGTTCATGCGGTTAAAGAGTCGGAGAAGGGACGACTTACCGCAGCCGGAGGGCCCGATAATGGCGGTGATAGAACAGGAAAGAATATCCAGGGAAACATGCCGCAGACACTGGAAAGAGCCGTAGAAGAGATTAACGTTCTCCGCCTTGAGCTTGGTGACACATTTCTCCGGCGGCCTGGCAGAGATATCCGGCACATTGATATTGATATTCATCGTTATTTCCTCTGTCTTGTTTTAATCCTGATGACCGCGGCCAGGATATCGAAGGAAAGCACGACCACCAGCAATACGAGCGCCACGCCCCAGACGGTCTCTTTGGGCATGTTGGGCACGTGGGCGGCGACGGTATAGAGATGGTAAGGCAGCGCCATAAACTGGTCGAGGGGGGAGTGGGGCAGGGCCGGCAGGAGGAAAGCCGCCCCCACCACCAGAATAGGCGCGGTCTCACCGGCGGCGCGGCTGATGGCCAGGACCGCCCCGGTGATAATGCCGGGGAAAGCCTGCGGCAGGACGATATGGCGGACCGTCTGCCAGCGGGTCGACCCGATAGCCAGGCTGCCTTCGCGGTATTCGCGGGGGACGGCCAGAATAGCTTCCCGGGAGGTAGTCACCACCATCGCCAGCGCCTGGGCGGCCAGAGTAAGGCTGGCGGCCAGCAACGATAAACCGAAATGGAAAGCCAGCACGAACACGCTCAATCCAAAAAGTCCGAAAACGATACTGGGAACGCCGGCGAGGTTGATGATAGCCAGGTTGATGAGACGGGTCAGCCAGTTATCCCGGGCGTATTCCGTGAGGTAAATGCCCGCCAGCACGCCTACCGGCAGGGCGAAAGCGAGGGTGCCGAGCATCAGGTAAAAAGTACCGACGATGGCCGGGAGGATGCCCCCAGCTTTACCGGCCTGCGAAGGGAACTGGGCGATAAAGTCCCAGGATATCGCCCCGCCGCCCTTGACGATGGTGTAAACGATGATGAACAGGACGGGGGTCACGGTAAGGACGGTCGCCACCGCCAGCAAAGTAAAAGCGGCGCGCTGCGTCAGTCTACGTGAACCTAAAACCGCTTTCGGCATGGAAAAGCTACCTCGCGAATTTCCTTTTCTGACGTTCCAGCACCCTTTCGGCGATGTAATTCACGGCAAAGGTGAGAATAAAGAGAACCAGACCGACGGCGAAGAGCGCCTGATACTGCACACCGCCCCGCACCGCGTTGCCGATACCGGAAGCGATAGCGGCCGTCATGGTGGTCATGGGGTCGGTGGGGGAAACGGGCACCGCCAGGGCGCCGCCGGCCACCATCAGGACGGTCATCGTCTCGCCGATAGCCCGGCCCACGCCCAGCATCACCGCGGCGGCGATGCCGGAGAGGGCGGCGGGGATGCAAACGTGCCATATCGTTTCCCAGCGGGTCGCGCCCAGGGCGTAAGAAGCCTCCTTGAACTCCAGGGGAACGGCGCGCAGGGCATCTTCGGAGACGCTGACGATAATCGGCAGGCTCATCAGCGAAAGCATGATGGCGGCGGTCAGGCCACATAACCCGGTATTCAGGTGAAAAAAGCTCTGCACCAGGGGCGAAAGCAGCGCCAGACCCACAAAGCCCATCATCACCGAGGGGATGCCGGCCAGAATCTCGATGATGGGTTTGACCGTATCGGTCACTTTAGGGGGGGCAACTTCGGAGAGATAGGCGGCGCAAGCTACGCCGATAGGCACGGCCACCACCGTAGAAATAAGCGTAATCATCAAGGTGGAGACGAAAAACGGGGCGATGCCGAAGGTAGGCGGGTCGGAGATAGGATACCACCGGGTGCCGAACAGGAAATCCCAGGGAGGGGTATAGCCGAATATCGGCAGGCCTTCCCGGAGGAGGATAAAGATAATTCCCAGCAGGACCACTATCGCGAGCAGTCCCGCCAGGAATATCCATCCCTCGATGACTCTTTCGCCCAACCGCAAGCGCCGCCTGAGTCCCCGGCGGGGGACCGCGGCGGCGGCGGGGGCAGCATTGATTTGCTGCATTGACGGTTATATTTTACTACTATTTAGCCAGCGGTACGAACCCGGCCTTAAGCACTTCTTCCTGGCCGGCGGTGGAGAGACAGAAATCGATGTAAGCCTTGATGACGCCGGTCGGGGCGCCGTTGGTGTAGTACAGGAG
>CAYXOZ010000060.1:0-8192 GCA_964467135.1 uncultured Dehalococcoidaceae bacterium | reverse complement strand
CGCAATAGTCCCTGGTCAGAGTTAGCTAAGAGGTTTGATGTCCATGGAGATATTAAAAGGTCGCGGGTGCTTCACTTGAAGCTAAAGTCGGGGCGGGCAGATTTGAACTGCCGACCTTCTGAACCCCATGTAGCCCCTGAAAAAGGCGGAGGTCACTTGCCTCCTTTTCAAAATGATTATAAAAAAAAGAGTACATTAAGTCAATCTGTAGGTAAAAGAATTACATAAAACAAACAGTTGTATCATCTAATAAACAATACGGACAATTGTGACAATCACAATTTACTTTCTTGTTAAGGATTATCAGATTAGTTAAAAACGAATATCACTGCGTGACGATTTTTCGATTGATTTTCAGTTCATTTAATATTATGAAATCTCAACCATAAGTGCCGTCACTGAATGGGGCTCAAAGCTGTAATTCAGCGTATGCCCGTGAGCAGTAACGGCGGTTTCCCTCGTTATCACATTATGGGGCGATGCAAAAGTGTTGTTAGCTTTGATATCCTTCCCGTTGACTGTGTACGCGATAACCCGGCCTTTAAAATGCCCCTCCATTAGTTGCAGAACCGTCTCCATCTCCCGGGACTGGCTCCGGTTGACAACATAGACGACGAGCTGTTTTTTAGCCTCATCAAGCGTGGCCGAGACATCCAGCGTACGGATGCCATGGTAGGCCCCGCCGGAAAAAGTATCGCCTTCCCAATCAGGATCAAGCGCTAGATTGCCGCAAGTGCGGCTGTAAACCTCGAAGGGGAAGAAAATCGTTTGCAGGATAAGGCCGTCCGGCCGCGTGAAAACCGGTGCAATAACATTAACGATCTGGGCGATATTAGCCATTTTAACCGAACGCGCATGGCGGATAAAGGCGTTAAGCTGAATGCCGGTGACCAGAGCATCTTCCAAGTTGTAGATTTCTTCCAGCTTCATTTTTTCACGTATTTCCTGCGGATAGGTACGGTACCAGACGTTCCACTCGTCAACGGCGATAAAAACCGGGCGTTTTACCTGCTTCTCCAGGCTGACAGCCTGAATCAGCCCTTGGTACGAGGACAGGCGTTTTTCTAGCAGTTCAGAAACGGCCATGTAAGCATCAAAATCGTTTTCCGGATTGCCGATGTACCAGTGGATAGAGAGATAGTCAATCAGGTCTGCCGCTTGTTCCAGCAACAACTGCGTGCGTTCAACCCAGTTTCCCTTCCAGTCGGACACGGCCGAGGCGATCAGCTTGATATCCGGGTCAGTCCATTTCATTACCTTACTGAATTCAGTAAAGGCGCGAGCATATTCTTCAGGAGTTTTATAGCCGATTTGCCAGTAGCCGTCCACCTCGTTGCCCACGCCCCAATATTTGACGTTGTGCGGTTTCGGATACCCGTGTTTACGGCGTAATTCAGCCAGAGTTGAGTTCCCCCTTCCGTTGCAGTATTCCACCCAATCGCGGGCTTCCCGCATATCGCCGTCGCCGCAGTTGACCACCAGGTAGGGCTCTGTTTTAAGCTTGCGGCAAAAGTGAATGAATTCATTGGTGCCGAAGCGGTTCGTTTCCATGTCATGCCAGGCCAGTTCCATGCGTACCGGGCGCTCATCGGCCGGCCCCACGCCGTCTCTCCATTTGTAACCGGAGGCAAAGTTTCCGCCGGGATAGCGTATCAAGGGCATTTTAAGGCAGCCTAGTGCCTTGATAACATCGGTTCGGAATCCATTTTTATCGGCCAGGGGAGAGCCCGGCTCGTAAATACCCCCGTAAATACAACGCCCCAGGTGTTCGGCAAACCCGCCGAAGATATTCCGGTCAATCATCCCTGCAACGCGTCCCGGGTTAATTGTAATACGGTTCATTATTCACCTCTCGAGCCGGTGCGCACCCGCCAACATCCGGGGGAACGCTTTGTGTGTGTAAACAAAGCATAGCAGGTCACCGCGAGAAGTTCAAAAGACGTTATTACCTAACAGGCAATGATTTGAAAATAAGATTCATATTGCGATATAGTCAATTTGGAGTTCCAGGCATCATTGATCCTGCTGGCAAAGTCTCTAATATCGAGCTGTAAGGAGAGTAACCAAATGGAAACATTAAAAATCGGTTTTGTACCCGCCCACAGAGAACCTTTTGATGAAAACTGGGCGGCTATGATGCGAAAGCGCTGCTTGGACGCATTTCCCTCCGGCCCGTGGCTGAAAATCATCGTGCCTGACGAAAAGCTGACGAAGGGCGGCTGTGTCCGGGATGACAGCGAGGCTGATAAAGTAATCGATTTGTTTAAAAAAGGCGGGATTGACGGTTTGATCATCGGCACCATGACCTTCGGTGACGAAGTGTCCGCTCTATCCATCGCCTCGGCCTTCCGCGAACTTCCTGTCCTGCTCTTCGGGACGAAAGAAGGCCCCTTTACCGCTGACGGCAACCGCCGTTCTGACGCGTTCTGCGGCACCCTTTCAATATCTTCAGGATTACACCGGCGGCAGATTCCCTTTAAGTTCGGCGGCATCGTTTTCCCTGAAGATGAGAAATTTAAGGCCGCCGTCAGGGATTTTCTGCGTGTCTGCGCCGTGGCGCGCGGATTTATCGGTGCCCGGATAGGGCTGGTCGGTCCCCGGCCGGAACGCTTTGAGACCTGTATCTTCAGCGAGGACCTGCTCATGAGGAAGTTTAAGCAGAGAGTCGTGCCGATTGACCTGGCGGATATCATGGCACGGGCCGCTGGGGCGGGTAATTCACCGGAGATAAAAGCAATCCTTAAGGAGATGAAATCCCAGGCCGACCTTTCCGCCGCCGGGGCTGATACCGTTAAAAAAATCGCCGGACTGGAATACGCTTTAATGAAGTTTGCCAGGGAGAAAAAACTGTCCGCTATGGGCATTCAGTGCTGGACGGCCATGCAGAGCGTTTACGGCATCTCTCCCTGCTATGCGATGGGGCGCCTGACCGACCGCGGCGTCATGACCTCTTGCGAGGTAGATATTTACGGGGCTCTAACGATGCTGATTCAATATCTGGCGGTAATGGGAAAAACCGTCCCGCATTTTATCGACTGGACGATACAGAACCAGGAAAAGGAAAATGTATTTTTATCGTGGCACTGCGGCAACGCCCCGCCCTCCCTGGTTTGCAGGAATACCAAAGTCACCATGCGCTATCACAGTATCCTCGGCGAGTCGCTCGGCGTGGAACGTTCCGTCGGCACCGGTGAGTTCCAGCTTCATCCCGGCACGGTCACACTGTCCCGCCTGCAGGAACAAAACGGGCAATTCAAGATATTGATTGCGCAGGGCAGAGTCGTGTCATCAAAGCAGTCGCTCCGGGGCTCGTGGTGCTGGGTGGAAGTGCCCGACCTGGATAAACTTTACACCACACTGGTGAAAGAAGGATTTACACATCATGCTAGTCTGATTCACGGCGATTGTTCTCAAGCGATCAAGGATGCCTGCGGCTATCTGGGAATCGAAACCGTGATTGTCTAACGGCCATAAATAAAGGAGAAAAGGTATGTTTAAATTCGGCGTCGATTCACTTATCTGGACGGAAGAGTTCACGGAGAAGGATTTACCCCTCCTGGAAAAGGCTAAGTCGCTGGGTTTTTCAGTCATGGATATCAATGTCAGCCACCCCGAAAGGTTTCCCGTCAAAGCGGTCAAAAAAGCCGTTGAGGAAGTCGGTATTGAAGTGGTGACCTCCATCGGCCTGCCCGCTGACAGCAATCCCATCGACCCCAGGCCGGGGGTAAGAAGGCATGCCGTGGAAACCATGAAGCTGATGGTCGATATCAATATCGAATTAGGCTCGAAGATCCTGGGCGGAGTGCTTTATGCTTCATGGGGATACCTCACCGGCAAATGCCGTACCGAGCAGGAATGGGCATGGTCGGTAGCCGCCATGAAGGAAGCGGCCGGCTATGCTAAAAGCAAAAGCGCCTTAATCCTGGCCATCGAGCCGGTCAACCGTTTCGAGACCCACTTTATCAACATCGCCGAAGACGCTGTGAAATATTGCCAGGAGGTTGGCACCGGCAACGTTAAGGTACACCTCGATTCTTTTCACATGATTCGCGAGGAACTGGATTTCGCCAAAGCGGTGCAGACTTGCGGTAAGGAGTACCTGGGTTACGTTCATGTCTGCGAGAACAACCGCGGCATCCCCGGCACGGGGCAGGTGCCCTGGAAAAAGTTCTTCTCCGCGCTCAAGAAAGTCGGCTATACCGGACCGCTCGTTATCGAATCTTTCGACCCCGGCTTCGAAGAGCTGAACCGCCTCTGCGCTATCTGGCGGAAATTCGCGGATACGGGCGAGGAGCTGGCCATCAAGGGTTTAAGGAACCTTAAAAAAATCGAGGCTTCGCTGGCCTAACGCAGATGTGATAAGGGGACTAAAATGAACATTTATGATATTTATGATATTAAAGGCCGCAAGGCATTGGTGACCGGCGCGGGGAGAGGAATTGGAAAAGTCCTGGCGATAGCTTTAGCAGAAGCGGGCTGTGATGTCGCCCTGCTCGGCTTGCACCGGGAAAACCTGGAAGAAGTTGCCACTACTATTAAAAAGCTGGGACAGAAGGCTATTGCCATTCCGGGCGACGTTTCTAAAAAAGACGATGTTAAGAAAGCCTTCATGAAGGTTAAGAAAGAATTCGGACGGCTGGACATCTGCGTTAACAACGCCGGCATCAGCATGCAAAAATCCATCGAAGAAATGCTGGAGGAAGACTGGTGCCGGATAATCGATATAAACATGAAAGGCGTTTTCCTCTGTTCACAGGAAGCGGCGCATATCATGATACCACAAAAAAAAGGCAGCATCATAAACATCGGTTCCATTTCCGCGCGTACGGTAAATGTGCCGCAGCCGCAAGCCGTATATAATACGTCAAAAGCGGGCGTCATCATGTTGACCCAGACCATGGCGGTGGAGTGGGCGAAATACGGCATCCGCGTGAATGCCATCAGTCCCGGATATATGAAGACCGAGATGACACTTTCATCAATGTCTCATCTCTTCCCGACCTGGGAAGATTTAACTCCGATGAAAAGGCTCGGTGTGCCAGAGGAACTCCGGGGGGCACTAATCTTTCTGGCTTCCGATGCCTCCAGTTATATGACCGGCCATGACTTGGTGATAGACGGGGGATATACCATACGCTAACCGACACGGGTTATTTGACCGGATATTGTTTGATTAATGCGCTTTCCGCTGAGGTGAAGCGTTCCAGATAACCGCCGGGGCCATGGAAGGCCGCCACATCTTTAGGGTCCGGCCGGATGGTTTTACCTCTCGATAAAACGGACGCGCTGAATTCTTCGACATCGAATGATTCGCGCGCTGATTTCAGGAAAGCCGAAACACCGGCCACCGCCGCCCCGAGAGCAGCGCTGCTTTTATCCGTCACCACTACCGGCCTATTCCAGATGGCGGCCACTCTGCGGATAGTCTGCGGGCTGGAAACAGCCCCTCCCATAACATAAAGCGGCGTTTCGCCGGAGCCCGAAAAACTCAACGAGTGACAATAAACTGCCGCCAGACTGGATTCTATGATACCCGCGTAGTCTGTTCCCAGTCCGGGAGCGGCATTATCCATTCTCACCAGCTCAAACCTGCCGGAAATCGGGAAAGATTCGTTCCGTGGCTGCCACAATACGAGATTTTTTCCCGGCGCCGTCGTCTGTAAGGCGGCTTCTGCCGGAGCATAGTCTTCTTTGCCCATCCCGTAGTTGGCGCGTACCCGGTCCCAGACCAGCGCGCCGTTAGTGCGGCATCCGAACAGGAACGGCCTGCCGATGCCGTCATACATGGCGCAGGCGGCTCCGCTCATGTCCAGAGTTTTACCGTCCGTCGCCACCATGTTGACAAAGCTGGAACCCAAGCTTAGCAAATCGCCGCCGATAAGAACCTTCGACTGCGGATTGTCGCCGGAACCGGCGATGATAAGGCAAGCGGGATTAAAACCATATTTGCCGATGAAATACGCGGCAATAACTCCTACGACGGCGTCCGGCGCATTGATGCGAGGAAGCTTGGTCCTGAAAGCTATTTTACCGCCCGTCAGTCCCTGCGAAGCGGCTGTCAATAGAGCGTCCGACCATTGTTTCCGCCGGTAGTTCATCAGCGTCATGCCGCAGCCGTTACCGAAGTCCGCAGGAACATCCGAGTTGCCGGTCAGAACCGCCGGGACGAAGTTGCCGATGAGCTGGATGGTTTTGGTTCTGGCGTATATTTCCGGGAACTGCTCGGCGGTCCGTCTGATGACAATGCCGGTGAACCGTAACTGCGCGTCCGAGCCGGAAAGCTTTATCAGCCTCTCCTTACCTCCCGCGGCGCTCCTGATGGATTCCGCCTGCGCTACCGTATTGGAGGTCATCCAGATGGGAGCCCGATGATAGCTCAGGCTGTCTTTCAGTAGGATGGTGAGAGTGCTTTTCTCCGAGCCTTTTCTCCGGAGCGAACTAAAAATTGGCGAAGCGTTGATGCCAAAATAGACATGACCGTGCTGCTGTCCAGATGTGTTAATAACGACGATGTCCCCGGCGGGAATATCTTTCGATAAATCGGCGAAGACGGCATCCAGCGCCGCCAGGAACATCTCCGGCGGCTGATCGGCCTCGCCTTCCATCCTCGGAGGCAGGATGTAATCCGTGCTACGTATACCGAAGCGGCTGAGCCTTTTATCTTTTATATAGTCGAGCGAGTATGCAGCTACCTTCTTCCGGGCGTCGATATCGAGCGCCACCGCCGAAAGGCTCTGGGTACTTAAATCGAGTCCCAGCGCCAGTCTTTTCCTGCTCATACGTCCCATTACATTTCGATGACGATTTTCACCGTGCGCGGTTCAGGACTGGCCGCATAATCAAAGGCTTTAATGGCATCAGCAAACTTGTACTTATCGGTCACAAGGGGTTTGACATCTATTTTCCCGGAACTCATTAGCGCTAGTGCCCGTGGGTAAAGATTGGCATAACGGAAGACCGTCTCCATGTGGGCCTCTTTTGCTTGTGCGGCCACGATATCCACCAGCACCGGGTTCACCGGCATGCCAATGAACACCACTTTGCCGCCCGGGCATAAAGGCTGGAAGATATTCGCGATGGCCGCCTCGTTCCCGCTGGCCTCGAAGATAACGTCGACTCCCCAGCCTCCAGTGACTTTATCCACAGTTTTCTGCAAGTCTTGCTTTTTAATATTGACTGGTATCATACCGTAGCTTTCGGCGATTTTCAGTTTCGGGTCGATGAAATCCGTGATAATAACCTTGCTGCAGCCTCCGGCCATGGCGGCTAACCCTGCCAGGATGCCGATGGTACCACAGCCGGTGACCACGGCTACATCCCCGGGTTTAGTGTTCGCTTTTTTCACCGCCTGGAGTCCTACCGATAGCGGTTCGACCATCGCCCCTTCGGCATAGCTCACGTTGTCCGGCAGCTTGAAGGTAAACATAGCGGGATGTACCACGGTCTCCCTTAAGCAGCCATGTATCGGGGGTGTTGCCCAGAAAACGACGCCCGGGTCGAGGTTATACATGCCTTCCAGCGTTGCCCGGCTGCGCAGGTCGGGCACACCCGGCTCCATACATACCCTGTCGCCGTTTTTTAATGTCTTCACGTTTTTACCGACCTCGATTACCGTGCCGGAAGCTTCATGCCCCAGTATCATCGGTGCCTTGACGATGAAATTGCCGATTTTCCCGTGGGTGTAGTAATGCACATCGCTGCCGCAGATACCTATGGTGTGCATCTTTATCCGCACGTCATCCGGGCCAAGGGTTTCCTTGATATCTATATCCTGAATAACCAAGTTGTTTTTTCCTTTGAGAACCAGTGCTTTCAAAACTATTTCCTCCTAATGGCCAAATTATATGCCTCTTTCCAGAGAATATACTCTAGGGTCTCAAAAGAGTTAGTATTATCTTCGACGTTGAGTACTTTTTTATCAGCTTCTTCATTTTCCAAGAACTAGTATAAGGCTATAATCAGAGCACATCAAATATTTAAAATTTTATTGTCATTTCTTGTTCTATCTCGGGGAGATTGAAAAACATGCTGGTTCTGTAAATTTAACCTTTTGACTAAATGTGACACAGAAACTTGGTTGCACAAAACCGATGTGACCTGCCCCCAGCAGTGATACCGGAGCACATACGCTCGGATAACGGTCCTGAATTTACAGCCAAAGCAGTGAGGAAATGGCTTAACCGGCTGGGAGT
>CAYXOZ010000059.1:5814-8453 GCA_964467135.1 uncultured Dehalococcoidaceae bacterium | reverse complement strand
CGCGCGGGGCAGGGAGGGCGAGTTTAAGTCCACTCCAGCGGACGTTCCCAGGTCTCTGCGAGGTGCATCGGCGATTAAAGGCTTAAATGACGCTGAGTTAGCCGCCGCATCGACTGAGAACGCGAAGAGATTATTCGGTTTATCGTAGAAAAATGCAATTTACCGCAAAAATAGAAATCGCAGGAATCAATCCTTATGTGGCCGTGCCTGCGGATGTAAGCCGCGCCCTGGCCAAGCGCGGCCACGTCCCTGTTAAGGGGAGCGTTAACGGATTTCCGATAAGAGCGACTCTTGTGCCCACCGGCGGCGGGCGGCACCGGCTCTATATCAACGGGGAGATGCGGAAGGGAGCGGGGGTCGGCGTTGGCGATGAAATCATGGTAACGCTAAAGCCGGATAGCGGGCCCAGGGTAACGCCAATACCGGAGGCTTTCCGCAAAGCTCTGGAAGCAAATAAAAAAGCTAAACAAGCTTTCGAAAAGCTGCCGCCTTCGCAAAGAGTACTTGGACTACCTGAACTGGTTAAAGACCCCCGGGTCTTTAGAGAGGAATATCAAAAAGGTAATCGATATTCTGGTGAAAAATAAGGCTCCGCAGTGAGTGGTGGTCAGCACGGTAACTAATTCCCTGCTATACGTTATACTTCATTAGACCTTTCTCTCGGTGTATCCGGTATTCCCGGTAGATAAAAACAAAAGATATTACCATGGATAACGTATCCGCAATCGGCCAGGAGATCCACACCCCGTTGAGCTCCCAGAGATAACGGCAAAGGTACAGCAGCGGTATAAAGATTACCCACTGCTTGATGAGGGAAAGCACCAGCGCCGTGCCGCCGCGGGATAGCCCCTGGAACGTCGTCGTGATCAGTATAGTCGGCCCTATCAGCGGCATGGAAATCATCGAGATGCGCAATGCGGTGACCGTTTTGGCGAGCAGCTCCGGCTCCCTGGCGAAGATTCCGGCAATCTGCGGTGTGAATATCTCTATCGCCACCGTGATCAACAGCAATAGCCCGGTGATGCCCGCCGCCGCCAGCTTTAGAGCCCGCCACAGGCGTTTGTAGTCCCTCGCCCCGAAGCAGTAACCGATAACCGGCAGCAGCCCGTGGGAGACCCCCATCATCGGCATGAACGCCAGGTCCGATATGCGCATGAGGATGCCCATCGCGGCGATCGCCACCGAGCCGAAGGAGGACACCACCGTGTTCAGCAGCAAAAAGACAAAGCTTTCCGCCAGCTGCATGACCACCGTCGGCGCGCCGACGCGGTAAATGTCTTTGATGATCGACCAGTCCGGTCTCAGGTGCGCCAGGCGGATGCGGAAGGACGTCTTTCGGGCGAAGAAATAATATAAACCTATCCCCGCCGCGCCGGCCTGCGCAATGACGGTCGCCCAGGCTGCCCCGGCTACGCCCATCTCCGGGAACGGCCCGATGCCGAAAATCATTAACGGGTCCAGGACAATGTTGACCACGGTTCCGGAGACCATGATGATCATCGGCTTGACAGCGTCGCCGGAACCGCGGATAAGGCTGCTCATCACGGTGCCCAGGATAACCAGCGGCGCCCCGTAAGAAATGATGACGAAGTACTGCCTGCTGTATTCCAGGATGTCCGGCGTCGCGCCGATAAGCGGCAGTATCCTGTCCGCGAAAAATACCGCCACCAGCATGAAAATCAGTCCCCAGAAGGCGGCGAGAAAGAAGATCTGCCCCGCCACACGGTTGGTCGCGTCGATGTTCTTTTCGCCGAACCGCCGCGAGACCAGCGCGCTGATGCCGATGCCTGTCCCCCCGCCGATGGCATAAAAAAGAATTTGATAGGGGAAACTGATGGTCAAAGCGGCAATAGCTTCGTGCCCCAGGCTGGCTACCCAGATGGTGTCCACGATGTTGTATAAACTGGTCGTTATCGTCGAGGCTATGCCGGGCAGGCTTAAAGCTATCAGCAGCCTGCCCAGGGGCGCGGAGCCCAGACGTTCGGTATGTTGTTGCATAAAACTCCAATATCAATTATGCCGATACAACGGCAGAATAATACGTGATTACCGCGGGCATTTAGCCTTGGAGAAGGAAACAGACGCAGGTATTATGATGCCGCCCTGCGCCGGGAAAGCGTAAACTTGAACCCGCTTGCGGTGCTGTTAGTTACAGCCGGTGACCGATCACAACGGAGTATAGAAATAAAATACGTCCATGCTACTCTTTTTTATCCGGTGCGTCTTTATCCCGTTCGTCCCACCTCGATTGGTCATGCCAGTGACGCCGCCACCCGAACCACCACCAGCGGGGGCCCAGGAACCTCCCTAGGAAAAAAGACAGCCCGATTATCACCAGAATCGTCGGCCAGGTATAGTCCCAGATAGAACCGGAAACTACGTCGGTCTTGACCAGGATTGCGATGATACCCACGGCTATCAGAATAAGCCCGAAAACCATGTTACCCTCCTCTTCGCCATGTTCTTAGATGGCAAAGGTCCTTAGGCTATTTGCTTAAAACATCCGCCACGTCGTTGATGTTTATCTCGAGCATCCGCACGTCCGCCAGAATGCGGTCGGCGTTTTTGATCACTGTCGGGAAGTCGCCGCATATCTCCTTTAGCGCCTCGGCGTTCCTCCGCAGCGCCCTTATTTTTGT
>CAYXOZ010000059.1:0-5714 GCA_964467135.1 uncultured Dehalococcoidaceae bacterium | reverse complement strand
CTAATCGCTAATAGCTATTTTAATGCGGCCTCAGGTCCTGGAACCGCCGGCTCTTGGTCTGGGAGCGGGGCAGGCTTTCGTACGGGTGGAACTCGATGTTATACCCCAGGTTGGTCTTCAGCCGCAGCTGGTCGGTGAGCTTCGCCTTGATGGCGGTTTCGTCTTTCTGGTAATCGGGCAGGATTTCCACTTTTATCGTTATATCGTCGATGTCGCCCTTTTTCACCACGACCACCTGGTATTCGTTGCCGAGCTGGGGGATATCCCGCACCACCTCTTCGATAGCCATCGGCGAAAGCAGCACGCCCTTGACCTTGGTGATGTCATCGGCGCGACCCTGGATGCCCCCTTCGAGCAGGCGGTAAGTCCGGCCGCAGTCGCACTGCCGGGTGTTCCACTGGATTATGTCTTTTACGTCGAAACGGATGCACGGTTGCGCCATCCGCCCGAACGTCGTCACCACCATTTTCCCCCGCCGCCCCGGCTCGTCGATGGTCTCGCCCGTGTTCACGTCCTCAATCTCCACCAGGTAAAAACCCTCGTTCACGTGCAGTCCGGCTTGCTGGCGGCACATCCAGCCCCAGTGGCCTATTTCCGTGCTGCCCACCTGGTCGTAGACCTTGGCCCCCCACGCGTCCTCCATCCTTTTACGCGTGGCCGGGATGCTGCCACCCGGCTCCCCGGCGACCGTTATCTTACGTATAAATAAATCTTTGGGTGGGTCGATGCCCATGCCCCGGGCCGTCTCCGCCATCCCCAGGATATAGGTAGGGGTGGCGCCCATCGCCGTGGCTTTAAGTTCCTGCATCTTGAGTATCCGTGCTTCAGTATTAAGCACGCCGCCGGGAATGACCTCGCAGCCGACTTTCTCACCGGCGTAGTGGTAAGCCCAGAAAGCTATGAATATGTTGTAGCCGAAGGGCAGGAAAATCCGGTCGCCGGGACGGTACCCCTGCGCCCACATCGCGTAGCAATACGACTCCGTGCTGAGCTCCCAGTCCTGCCAGGTATCCGCCTGGTAAATCGGCTGGCCGGTGGTGCCGCTCGTCTGGCGGTAGTCCGTCACCATCTCTAGCGGAACGCACAGGATGTCCCCGTAAGGGAAGTTGTCCTTGCCCGGCCCCTGGACGCTGCGCATCATCGCCTTTTCAATCTTGGGTACTTTCTTTATGTCTTCAAACTTTTTCAGGTCGCCCGGCTCGATGCCGGCGTCGCTGTAGAGCTTGTGATAGAACTTGGAACGCTCGTAAGCCCAGGTAAATATCTCCCGGAACTTTTTCAGCTGGAGCGCTTGCAGCTTTTCTCGGGGCATCGTTTCCAGGACGGGGTTCCAGTATTCGCCGTTTTTCATCTCACATACCTCTTCGTGCCGGGAATAAATTTTTCTACCGCCTATAAATATACTCAAAAACGGGCGTAAATGGCAAATGGGCGGGGCGGGGAGTATAATATTAGCGGTTCAGGCTGACATAATCATTCTATATGGAACAATATCCGTCCGTTATTACTGGGTGTATATAACGGTTTTTTGATGAATTAAGTGTAAAATCTTATTGACAGGGACGGAAAAAAGTATTAATATAGTTCTAGATGGAACATATCTCGGTATCCGGCAGGTTTGATAAAAGCTGATGACGAACGGTGAAGTAACCAAAAGGACCGATAAGACCCCGCTGGGCACGATGTTGTCTATCCTCATGTCCTTTGAGGTGCTGGCACGCTACCTCGAGGTGGAGCTGAAGCGTCATGAAGCCAGTCTTATCCGCTTTAATATCATGAGCCTCCTCTTCATTAGCGGCGGTGAGATGACGCCGTCGGAAATAGCCGAGGGCGTTTTCCGCGAAAAGAACTCGGTGACCGCGGTTATTAATACTATGGAAAGGCAGGGCGTCGTCCGCCGCGAGCCTTCCCTGGACGACCGCCGTTCGGTAAAGGTCGTCATCACCGACAAAGGCTGGAAGGAAGCCAACCGGTTAAGTCCCATTGCCCAGGAGCTCAGCCGCGAAGCGCTCTCCTGTATGGATAAAAAGCAGGTGGCGGACCTGGTGGATAATATGCGGAAGCTGCGGGAAAGCCTGTTGCCACGTATCGCCAGGACGACCGGCAACGGAAAACGTCACGAATACGCGATTAAACAGTAGGTTCACAGCGGAACCGGGTCTCATTACGCTGAATAAAATAAAAGAGGGGATTAAGCGACGGTGAAAGAAATAAGAATTCATGGGCGGGGCGGGCAGGGGGCCGTGCTGGCCGCCAGGATGCTCGCCAGCGCTTTCGTCGCCGAGGGTAAGTACGTCGCCAGCTTTCCCATGTACGGCTTCGAAAGGCGCGGCGCGCCGGTGGTGGCTTTTACTCGTATCGATGATAAGCCGATACGGGAAAAAACGCAGATTTACAATCCGGACTGCCTTATCGTTATCGACCCCGGCCTTCTGAGCCTCCCGACGCTTTTTACCGGGGTAAGGCCTGAAGCTGTATTTATCTTGAACAGCCCCAAGAAGTTGACCGCTCAGCCCAATGAAAATATCAAAATTGGCGGCTTGGTCGATGCCACCGGCATCGCCGTGAAGGAAATCGGCCGGGACATCCCCAATACCTGCCTGCTGGGGGCCTTCGCGGCCGCTACCGGCTGGCTGAAACTGGAATCGATTCTTGCCTGCCTGCCGGACTACCTGAGCGGCGATATCCTCCAGAGAAACCTGAAAAGCGCCGAGAGGGGCTACAAGGAAGTCGAGGTAATCAAATGGTAATCAAACATAAAATGATATTTAAAACGGAAAGTCCGTGGTCGGACGCCAACCAGGTCATGCTTAAGCTGGATACGGGCTCCTGGCGCACGGAACGACCGGTGCTGGACATCGATAAGTGCAACTACTGCGGCCTCTGCGCCCTGTATTGTCCCCCGCAGTGCATGAAGGACAAAGAAGACCACTATGAGGCGGACCTGGCTTTCTGCAAGGGCTGCGGCATCTGCGCCAGGGAATGCCTGCGCGGGGCGCTGGTGATGAAGCCGGAAGGAGAGTTCTCTAAATGAAAGCGACCAAGGGTAAAGTCAGCGTCATGACGGGCAACGTGGTGGCTGCCAACGCCGCCAGGTTGTGCCGTCCCGAGGTAGTCGCCTGCTATCCGATTACCCCTCAGAGCGAGGTAGCGGAGACGCTTTCGGGATTCGTAGCGGACGGCGCGCTGGATGCCGAAATCGTCGAGGTCGAAGGGGAAAACTCAGCCATGAACGTTTGCCGCGCCGCCAGCCTGGCCGGGGCGCGCGTTTTCACTGCCACGTCTTCCTACGGCCTCGTCTTTATGTACGATACGCTGCTGGAGACTGCCGGGTTCCGGGCGCCCGTGGTGATGGTCAACGTCAACCGTGAGACGCCGGGCATCCACGCCGTGTCTTCCGGCCAGCAGGATATGATATCCACCCGCGACTCCGGCTGGGTGCAGATAATCGTGGAAAACAATCAGGAAATCGCCGACCAGATTATCATGGCTTACCGGCTCGCCGAGGACCATGATATCCAGCTGCCGGTGATGGTAAATTATGACGGATATTACCTGTCTTATCTCTCCGAGGCGGTGGAAATGCCACAGCAGGCGGACGTGGACGCCTTCCTGGCGTCCCTGAAAAAGCAGCCGCCGCGCCCCCGGATTATCCCCGGCGCCTCCACCGGCTGTGGCACTCATGGCATAGAGATGGGCTATGTGGAAGCCCGCTACAAGCACTGGACGGCTCTCGATAGAGCTAAGAAAAAGGTCGACGAAATCGATAAAGAGTTCGGCGAATACTTCGGGCGGAGCTACGGCGGCCAGATTGAAGAGTACCGCACCGCCGACGCGGATATCGTCATCGTTACCTCCGGCAGCGCCGCCGGTACGGCCAAGACCGTCGTCGATGCCAAGCGAGCGGAAGGCATCAAGGTCGGTCTGGTCAAGCTAAGACTTTTCCGGCCCTTCCCCGAGGAGCGCCTGACTAAAGCGCTCAAGGGGAAAAAGGCGGTGGGTGTCATTGACCGCTCCGTCTGCTTCGGGTGGAAATACGGCCCCATCTGCACTGAGCTTAAGGCTATTGCCCCCGCCATCGGCGCGATGCCCATCCTGAGCTATATCGATGGCCTGGCTAACCTGGATATAACTATCCCGCATATCGGCAGGGTGGTCGATGAAGTCAATGCCGCTGCTAAGGGTAAGGCTTACCAGGACGTAACTTGGATTCCGATGGAGTAACGAGGATAGAAAAATGGTAGAAAAAACGAAAAAGCGCAACAAGGTTTTTGATTATTTCACGACGGAAGAGCAGTTCTCCGGTGGCGTGGCGTGGTGCGCCGGTTGCCCCCTGGAACTGGTCGCCCGGACCGTTCCCAAGGTCATGGGCAAGAACGTGGTGTTTGTCGGCACGCCGTCATGCTCGGCGCCTGTCCTGCACGGGCAGAACCTCGGCGCCTGGCACAAGCTCTCCTATCTGTCCTGCGTCATGACGGGGGTGCCTTCCAGCGCCACCGGGCTATCGCGGTATTTCCGCCGCACCGGGCAGGATGCCACGGTGGTCTGCTTCACCGGCGATGGCTGCGCCACGGACATTGGCTTCCAGCCCCTCAGCGGTGCCGCCGAACGCGACGAGCATATCATCTACCTGACCTACGATAACGAAGGCTACATGAACACCGGTAACCAGCGGAGCAGCTCTACTCAAAAAGGTGCCGCCACCACGACCACTCCTGTCGGCAAGGTCGGACGCGGTAAGCCGACCGCCTCCAAGAATATGGTCCTGCTCATGTTGATGCACAAACCCCGGTACATGGCCACCGCCACTGTGAGCCACATGGAGGACTTCGTTAAAAAGCTCCAGAAAGCCCAGGCGATGGCTAAAGAAGGGTTTGTCTATCTCCATGTCTTTTCGCCGTGCCCGGTTGGGTGGCGTATCGACTCCAATTCGGTTATCGAGGTCTGCCGCACCGCCGTCAGGACTAACTACTTCCCGCTCTGGGAGGCGGAGTACGGTATACCGAAGATAACGGTTGAGGTGGCCAGCCCCAAACCGGTAACGGAATTTACCAAGCTAATGCGCAAGTTCTCCCATTTGAAAGAAGACGGCATTGCCGAGCTGCAGAAACAGGTCGATGAGCGTTACGCTCTTCTGAAAACGCTGGTCGATGCCGGAACGAAATAGTTCACACCAAGGAGGTGGATAAAATAATGGTTACCCAAGCAAAAGACACACCTGAAAAAACGCCAAAAAATACCAAGCCGATAAAAGGCATGTCGGTAAAAGGCAACCCGGAAATCTGGGACGATACCTGGGTTAAATCGACGTGCGGCGGGTGCTACGGCACCTGCACCATGCGGGCGCACCGGGTGAACGGGGTCCTTATTAAAATAGAGGGCGAGCCGGATAACGACTTCGGTTCCCGCGGCGGTCTCTGCGCCAAGGGCGAGGCCATGATCCAGGCGCTTTACGACCCCAACCGCTTTAACTATCCCATGCGCCGGACCAACCCCAAGAAAGGTCTTTTCGAAGACCCCAAGTGGAAGCGTATTTCCTGGGACGAGGCGCTGGATGAAATCGCCGCCCGACTCAAGAAAATCCGCGCGGAGAATCCGAATAAATTGCTCCACGGCGGCACGCCTTCGGCCGGTAGCGGCCCGGACCTGCCCCTGGGCTTTGGGGTCTTCGGGGCGGTGTTCGGCACCAAGAACTGGTACGTCGGCGGCGCCGG
>CAYXOZ010000058.1:7521-8845 GCA_964467135.1 uncultured Dehalococcoidaceae bacterium | reverse complement strand
CGGCGAACTGTATGTGGGCGACGATGCCCCCGTCGAAGAAAGTGCTCTGTCTCTGTCGTGTTCTATCTATAATCTGGTCGGGCACGAGCAGGTGGCCCGGCTTTAGCTCTTCTTTGAAGCTGCCGCACGAATTGGACGATATGATGAACTCTACCCCGAGCGTTTTGAGGGCGTAGATGTTGGCGCGGGAGGGGACGTTGGTGGGGTTGATGGTGTGGTTCCTGCCGTGCCGGGGTAGGAAAGCGATACCGACCCCGCCCAGTTTCCCCACGACTATCGCATCGGAGGGTAAACCGAAGGGCGTCTCCGGCCGGACCTCTTTTATATCCGCCAGCCCCTCGATTTCATAAAGCCCCGTCCCGCCAATCACGGCGAGTTTGGCTGTGAGTGAGGACATACGAAACACTTCTATCGTCACGCGCTTCCGTGGTCTACCAGGACGCCTTGGGTGACCAAATCGCCTTTTTATTTGCATAATTACTTATACCTCACCCCCTGTCTCCCCCTCTCCTTCAAAGGAGAGGGGGAGTGGGAGAAAGAGGGGCGCAGCCCCTCTTAAACGCCCCTAGTCATCGCTCACCCTGAGCCTGTCGAAGGGTGCCGCTCTTAAACGCCCCGCACAGTCTGCCTTCACCTATCATAATATATTTGATATATAATGTTAAAGAGTATTTATGGCAAGTTTATCTATCAGTGGTAAAAAACTTATCAGGCTGGCAGTCAAAGATGGCTGGGAAATCAAGCACAGCGCCACTCACGGCATGTCTCTGGCAAAGAGGTTTGCCGATAAGACCAGAGTTACCGTTATTCCCGATTCGAGAGCGCCCTTGCCGGAAGGTACGCTGGCGGCTATTATCGGGCCAAAACAAATGGGAATAGGCAGGAAAGGACTAGAGGACTTGATTAAGAAATATAGATAGATGATATTATGCGGCGCTTAACGCAGGCACAGACTGGACATGGGGTTCTATGAATATATTGTTATTAATTGGTAGACAGATAGTAACATCTTCCTTAGGTTTAGATTGATATAGTTTTATTCCGTGTTCTTTGAAAAACCGGCTTCTCTCTCCAACGTCCTCAAGTGTATTTAGATGTAGTGACACAGCTTCTTTTAAACGTTTATCGGCTTCTGGCAAAGACCGACCGAAAGTGGCCGTGCCCAGTTCTTCACAATAGGCCGTCCAGCGCCGGTTTTCCTTTTTAAACTTCAACGTTAATATAACATACCCATGTGTCATAACATTTACCTCTACTTAGATTGTAGCATACTAAGTCAATGTTACTCCAATTTCGTTAATCAGGGGAGTGCGCCGCGAGAGGG
>CAYXOZ010000058.1:0-7421 GCA_964467135.1 uncultured Dehalococcoidaceae bacterium | reverse complement strand
TTAAAGCAGTCCCCTGAGCCGCGGGTCGAGGGCATCTCTCAGACCGTCGCCCACCATGTTAAAGGCAAAGACGACCAGCATGATGGCCAGACCGGGCGCAAAAGAAAGAACGGGATTTGATAGAAGGAAGCGATAACCATCGTAGACCATAGAGCCCCAGGCCGCACCTGGCGGTCTAATACCGATGCCAAGAAAGCTCAGTCCGGCTTCGGCCAGGATAATAGTACCGAGCTGTAGTGTTACGAGCACTATCGAAGGTGGCAGAGTATTCGGCAAAATGTGGCTTAACATGATGCGCCGATTATTGGCACCCATCGCCTTTTCCGCCATGATATAATCATTTTCTCTAACACTCAGCGTCAGGCCGTGCATCACCCTGGCATATCCGGGAAGAGTGGCCACGCTTAAAGCAATGATGACATTCTGGAGGCCGCTGCCAAGAACCGCAGAAATGAGAAGTGCCAGCAGGAGCATTGGAAAGCCCATCAACGCGTCCATAGCTCTCATGATGACCATATTGGTGATACCACCAAAATACCCGGCGACCAAACCGAGCACAATACCCAGTACGGCGGAGCTGATTGTTGTCACAAAGCCCACGATTAGCGCCGTCCTGGCACCGTAGATGAGTCGGGTCAAAGTATCCCTGCCCTGAATGTCCGTACCGAGGAGATATTTCCAGGACGGCTGGGCCAGAGAATCTTCCAGCTCTCCAATATACGGGTCGTAGGGGGCCAGCAACGGGGCAAAGATTGCGCATATCACCACCAAGGTTAATACCACCAGCCCGAAGATAACCAGCTTGCGCTGTAAAAATACCCGGCTAAAGCGGCGCCACTCGTTGACGCGTGGCGGGGCTTCAATAAAACCCACACTGGTGTCTTGTGTTACCGGCGGCTGGTTTTTAGCCATACCTTATCCTCGGGTCGAGCCAGCCATAGGATATATCAACCAGTAAATTGCTTAAAATTATGATAAAAGCAATCACCAGCGTGCCCGATTGCACGACGATGTAGTCCTGGGCGAAGACGCTGGTCACCAGAAGCCTGCCGATACCGGGAATAGCAAACACGGTCTCCACGAGAACGGAACCGCCAAAAACCAGGCCCAGACCGATGCCCATCAGTGTAATCACCGGGATGAGGCTATTTTTTAAGGCATGCTTCAAGATGACGGCACGTTCCCTCAAGCCTTTAGACCAGGCGGTGCGGATGTAATCCTGGGAAATAACTTCAAGCACGCTTGAGCGTGTCTGCCGGGCGGTGAATGCCATACCGGTAATGGCAAGACAGATCACCGGCATGATAGCCTGCCTCGTGCTCATCCAGAAATCCTCGAACGGTGAAGTATAGCCATAGATAGGCAGCAAGTTAAGCCTGAGGCCGAGAGTATATATCAGTAATATTCCCAGCCAGAAAACCGGGATAGTTATACCGATATTTGCCAGCGTGGTCGATACGGCATCTATCCAGGTCCCTCTCCTTATGCCTGCCAGCAGCCCCAAAAGTATGCCGAAAAAATTGGCGGCAACGAACGCCACCACACCTAGGTGCAGTGTTACGGGAAAGCGTTCTCTCAGGAGCGTGCCAATATCCTCGTGGTAATATATCGATGTTCCCAGCTTCCCCTGAAAGAGCCCTCCCAGCCAGCTAAAGTACTGTAACATGACGGGCTTATCCAGACCAAACTCATGCCGGAGGGATTCTATCTGGGCCTCTGACATCGCGCCTGACGATGCTTGCTGCCCCATGAAAATAACCAGCGGGTCGCCGGGCAGCAAACGCATGGCAAAGAAAACAATCAGGGTCACTAGAACAATAACAATGATTCCCAGGAGTAACCGCCGGATGATATATGTTGTCATCTTAAATCTAAGTCAATGCCCACGGCCTCCCCCAATAATAAATTATACCATCATTGGACTTTTCAATCACGGCCGTGATAGGTTAGCTATCTTTCGATAGTTACTGATTTGTCAATATGCCGGGTGGCTCATCCTCAGGCTATCCTGAAAGTGAACCACCCGGTTTCTGTCTCAGGCTATTTAGTGTTTAGCCATCCAGACTTCTTCAGTCATCCAGCGGACAAAGCCTGTCTCGTATTGCGTGCTGTGTACCCAGGGTTGCTGTATGACGTATGCCACACTGCCGTAAACCGGAATTATCAGGCAGTTGGTCGACATATAGTCCATCACCTTCTTGGCCCATTCCACCTGGTCGGCAACTTCGACTGCTGCCATTGCCTGCTTGTCCATGGCAATCTGTTCGTCCGTCCGCCCGAGGTAGGAGATCCAGGTGAACGGCTCATTGCTGAACCAGCGTATGTAGGTCTGCAGGTAGTTGGTATCGTTGCCTCCGGCAAAATAGAATAGCAGGTCCTGGTCTGCCGCCGGTACATTGGTCTTGCCGTAGGCTGTGCCGAAGTATCTGCCGGCGTCGGCGACATCCAGCGTGACCTCAAAACCGACCGCATCAAGATTTTGCTTTATACTGGTACAGGCATCTATCGGCGTGGGACCAAAGGCGTTCGTGATCAGTAGATTGATTTTACAGGGATTGGCAGCAGAGAAGCCGGCCGCCGCCAGCAGGTCCTTGGCTTTCTGGGGGTCATAGCTGCGTCCGCGAGCCGCGTCGTAACCCCATTCCCCTTCCCAGGGTACAGCCTTTATCGTCTTATACAATCCCATCCCGACCGCCTTGGTAATGCCATCTTTATCAATGGCGTAGTCTATCGCCTCACGCAGGCTCTTGTTGGCCATTTTTGATGCGGGGTTGGCGGTATTGGGCCAGAGGCCCCAGGGCAAAAGCGGCCAACCATCCTGTTTGACGTAGCCTTTTGCTATCAACTCGTTAGCATCCTTCGGCGGAGCGCCCCATATATCGGCATCACCCGCCTCGAAAGCGGCCCGGGCCGTCACGGCATCAGGGATAATGATGACCTCGATACCATCAAGATAGGGCTTGCCTTTCCGCCAGTAGTTGGGATTCTTCTCCCATGTCAGGCTGACGTCCCTCTTGAATTCTTTTAGGATGAAAGGACCGGTGCCGACGATATTGGTTCGCGCCCACTCTTTGCCTTTCTCCAGGTCTCCGCCTGAAGCCGCATCCCAGGCGGCCTTGGAGTACATGGCCGTCCACCACCCCCAGGTGGGCATCATCTGGTTATTAAACGAAGTCAGGTCGATGATAAGCGTATAGGTATCGGGAACCCGGAAGCCCTTAAAGTAGCTCATGTACGGCATGGCCCCGGCGTCGATGACCTGCTGCATGTTCCAGCGCGCCACCTCGGCCGTGAGTTCTGACCCGTCGGAAAATTTAACGCCCTTCCTTATGTGATAAGTTATCGTCAAGGCCTGGGCATCCACGTCAATCTTTTCGCACAGTACCGGCTCCGTTCCAGACGTAAAAGCTCCCCTTTCGGTGGTTACGTCTACCAGTGCTTCCGCCGCCGGGAAAACGAAAGAACGGTCACCCGGCCCCATTACGGGAACATAACTTAACATCTGCGGGCCGGACGAGGAGATAATTCTCAGGATGCCTCCGGATACCGGGCCGGCGGTAGCCGTGGGTGATGCTGTAGGAGATGCCGTCGGGGATGCCGTCGGGGATGCCGTCGGGGATGCCGTCGGCGTCGCTTCGCCGCAGCCAACGAGCACCAGAGAGATGATAACGAGAACACCCAAAATAACTAGAAACCACTTTTTCATTTTCGTTTTTCCTCCTCTATGTCTACTGATATCCTGGTCTTCGTCTTTTTTCATTTCATAATTTAACCTCCTGGATTGTACTCAAAACAGGTATCGAAAACGGTTTCTTCAACCGATTAAAAATTTGGTCACTCCAATTTTAGTCCATTTATTTCAAAATGTAAAACCCCCGGCGTTATCATTCACTTTATGAAAAATTTCACAAAACCAGCATCGCATCGCCGAAGCTGTAAAAACGGTAACGCCGCGCTATCGCTTCCTGGTAGGCTTTGTTGATGAGCTCTTTCCCGCCGAAAGCTGTCACCAGCATCAGCAGGGTCGACCGGGGCAGGTGAAAGTTGGTCACCATGGCATCGACCATGCGGAAGCGATGACCCGGCAGTATGAACAGCTCCACCCAGCCTTCATAGGGCTTTAACTCTTGAACTGGACTCTTCATCGCCGCCTGCTCCAGGAGTCTTACCGTGGTCGTGCCCGTACCAATGATACGCCGTTTCTCCCGCCGGGCGCGGTTCAGCTCATCGGCTGCCTCCGCCGGGACTACGCCATACTCCCGGTAAATAGTATGTTGCTTTGGGTCTTCCTCCGTGATAGGCCGGAAGGTGTCCAGTCCCACGTGCAGGGTAACGAAGAGGCAGCGTATACCCTTATCTTCTATTTTCTTCAGCAGTTCGGGCGTGAAGTGCAGTCCGGCTGTGGGAGCGGCCACGCTGCCGGTGATGCGGGCATACACCGTCTGGTACCTTTCCGGGTCCGCCAGCGGCTCGTGGATGTATGGCGGCAGCGGTACCTCGCCGGCTTTTATCAGCAGCGACTCGTCCGGAAAATTGATTTCCCGGATGCCTTTGTCCCCCTCCCCGATTATTTCCGCCCGCACGCCGGTCTCCACCTCGACGACCGCCCCTGTGTGCAGGCGGCGGGCAGGCTTTACCAGCGCCTCCCAGACACCGGGCCTCTGCCGTCGCAGCAGGAGTATCTCTACGCTGCCCCCGCTCCCCGCCCTTTTTCCCTTGAGTCGGGCGGGAATAACCCGGCTATCGTTAAAGACCATGACGTCGCCTTCATGCAGGTATTCGGTAATATCGTAGAAATGGCGGTGCTCTATGGTGCCCTGCTGGCGGTTAAGGACCAGGAGCCGGGAATGGTCTCTCGGCTCGATGGGGGTCTGGGCGATAAGCTCCGGCGGTAGTGAATAGTCGAAATCGCTGGTTTTCACAGCTTTATTATACTATGAATAAGGCTTTTGAACCTCACCCCCTGTGTCCCCCTCTCCTTTCAAGGAGAGGGGGAAGAAAAAGAAAGAGGGGCTAACGCCCCTCTTAAACACCTTGTTAAAATCAAACTCATATGTGGTATAGGGAAAAGGTTGTGCGAGGATAGTTTCTCCCCTGAGTAAGGGGAGATTGAGAGGGATTTTCGCTCCCTCCCTTCGCCCCTCTTAGACACCCCTTTTTCAGGGCGCAAGCTGTTGCGTCATCGAGAGCCCATCATAATAATCCCTGTTTCGATGTATCTTTCCGTTGCGTATTTCGGTAATAGAAACGATTCTTAGGCTGACATGTTTACCGGTAGCAGGTCTGTTAGGGTCATCACTATGCTTAAAGGTGCCGCTCCAGATAGACTCTGTGGCTACCTTGTTACCGTCGCTAAAAGCTGACGTTGATTTCCAGCTCCGGTCGGGAAACGAACGCCGGACCATTTTTGCCACCTCGATATACTCTTTTACACCGTGACACACTTTGCCCAGGGGAATATCTTCATATTCACAATCATCCGTGAAAAAAGTAGCTGCTTTTTCAAAATCCTGTGATTCCAATGCTGCCATCATGCCTTTCATAACCTTTATTGCATCATCCGCTTTCATAACTCCTCCTTTATGTAAATGAAAGTGTTGTATATTATAAGATATGCCATCATAAATAACAAAAAAATCCCCGACTTTTTTAAGGTCGGGGATTTTTTCTAACCACTAATCGCTAATAGCTAACCGCTATCAAAGTCCCGCCGCCGCCATGATTTCCGGCACTTTCTTCTCCCAGCCTATCGCCATGATGTGCACGCCCTGGCACATGGGCTTCATCTGCTTTATTAAATCCGCGGCTATCTGGATGCCCACCTTTTCCCGGTCTTCCTTGGCCGCGGCGGACATCCGCTGGATGAGGTCGTCCGGCACGTGCACGCCGGCCACGTTGGCGTTCATGTATTTCGCCATCCCGGCGTTTTTCAGCGGGATAATGCCCGCCATCACCGGCGTCTTGTGCCTTTCGACGCGCTTCATGAACTTCCCGAACGTTCCGGCGTCGTAGACCGCCTGGGTCTGGAAAAATTTAGCCCCGGCGGCGATTTTCTTCGGCATCTTGACGATTTGCAGCTCTACCGAAGCCTCGGTATTGGAGTCTACTTTTACCACCGCCCCGGGGAAGAAAGCCGTCTTGCCCTTGAGCTCGTTCCCGGCGAGGTCGAAGCCCTCGTTAAGGCGTTTTATCGCCATCAGCAGCGTGACGGAATCGAGGTCGAACACTCCCTTGGCCTGGGGGTGGTCGCCGAGGGCGGGCAAATCTCCGGTCAATGCCAGGACGTTCTTTATGCCCATCACCCACGCCCCGAGGAGGTCGGACTGTAAAGCTATTCGGTTGCGGTCGCGGCAGGTCATCTGGAAAATGGGCTCGAGGCCGCCCTGCACGCACAGCGTCGAGGTAATCAGCGAGCACAGTCGCATTACCGAGCTCTGCTGGTCGGTGACGTTAACGGCGTCTACTTTTCCCTTGAGAATCTCGATGTTTTCCTTGATTTCCTGGATATCGGTGCCCTTGATGGGTCCGAACTCGCAGGAGATGGCAAACTTACCCGATTCGAGTTTCGATTGCAGGCTCATTTCGCTTTCACCTCCTTGACCGGATTTTCCACCTTGGGCGGGTTTTCTATGCCGTAGCGCGGGGTCGCCATCATCTCCGGGCGGGGCATTATCTTCTTGTGGTCGAGCGGTTTTATGATGTCGTCGAGTCGATGCAGCAGCCCCCGGTCGCGCAGTCGATTGTATATCAGCTCCCAGCCGCAGTCCCGGTCCTGGGATATTTCGCACTTGCCGTGGTTGGCGCCCCCGCACGCCCCGCTGAGCAGGCTCTTGGTGCAGGCGGTGAGGGGGCAAATACCGCCGGTATGATAGAGCAGGCACTGGCCGCACTCGTAGCAGCGCTCGATGCCTTCCCATTCCCCGCGCGTGCCGCCTAGATTGACGGTATTGCAGCCCGGGTAGACGGGCTTGTTGAGCGCCGCGGCGACGCACTGCACGCCGATGCCGCAGGTGAGGACGAGCACGGCGTCCGCCTCTTTAAGCTGGTCGACCTTGCCTTTCAGCTCGGATTTTATTAAGGCTTTTTCGCAGAGGAAATCGACCGCTTTGGTGCCGGTGACCTTTTTGCCGGCGGCGGTCAGCTTGTCCTTCATCTCGGCGACCTGCGCGGGGCCGCCGCTGCCCGATGACATCGCGCAGCCTTTGCAGCCTATGACGAAAATGCTATTGTCTTTTTCCATATAGGCGATTATCTCGTCGAACGGTTTTTGCTCGGATAATATCATCTCTCCTCCTTCAGACCTACACTACCCGGAACCTGCCGATATCTCGACCTTTGGGGGTGACGACGTGGACGGCGCAGGCGATACACGGGTCGAACGAGCGGATGATGCGCACTACCTCGAAGGGATTTTTCTCGTC
>CAYXOZ010000057.1:5920-8981 GCA_964467135.1 uncultured Dehalococcoidaceae bacterium | reverse complement strand
ATGCCGACAACCATCCCGGCGGGAACGATGAAATCGAGCGCCGGACTCCTGGCGGTTGATGAGTAAAGACTCTCTTCGAATCCTTTAGTGACAATCAAGCCGAGCCGCGGTCCAGACCTCTGGAGCAGGGTGTTAGTGGCATGAGTCGTGGCAAACCTTATCACTTCCGTTTCATGGAGCAGCTGCGGCACCGTGAGCCCGAACTTTGCCGCGCCTTCCTCGATACATTTGAGGAAACATACCGTCAGGTCGTGAGGAGTGGTGTCCACTTTGACCCAATCGATCTGTCCATCGCTGGTAAAGAAGCCATCCGTAAAAGTCCCGCCGTTATCAATATCAATCGTGAATTTCATCCGAGCCCCCGCTAATCACTAAATTCGACTCGTCCCCGAGCATGATGCCAGTTGTTCTTCTTTACGACGAATAGCATAACCGCAGGAATTGGAGGCTGCTATTAACAACACTCAGGGACATACATGATTATAGGCTATTCTCCATTTCTTAACAAATAAACGGGGGACAACGGTTAAGATTAATTTATCTGCGGCGCTAATCAGAAAAACCGGTGGGTAAAAAATTGCTCGACGGAATCATGGGATGCAGAGCCCCAGACACTAAGGTGAAGTTGTCAGGTTGTGTCTTTCAATAGAATGATATTATCTGATGGCGTCCCCGGCGTGCCTGCGTTCGGTAATGTCCGAAGCCAGTATTACCATTCCGTAGCGAGAGCCGTTGCTCACGATATCCTGTACGTGGACATCGACCCATAGGTCGCCTTTCTTCGTCCGGTAGTGCTGCTCAGCCTGGAGGTATCCTTGCGCATGCAGCTTTTGTGTAATTTCTTCAGTTTCACCCGGGTATCTTTCTACGGTGTCAATAACGTCCAGGAACTTACAGCCCAATGCCTCGGAGGCGCTGATACCAAACATCTGTGCGCTGATATCGATAGACTTCTTCGAGAGAATATCCCAGCATCTCGGCAAAGCGGCGGTTGGTTTCGTATCTTCGGACCGGGAAGTCGTAAAAAAATCAATATTACCTTACCGTTTGACAATACGTTGATTCTGACTTACTATAATGCTGCAAATGAAGACGGCTTTATTAATATTGACCATTTTCGTCGTGGCGTTGGCCCTGCTGCCGGCCTGCGCCTGCGGCGGACCGGGAGACACCATGCCTGCCGTGCCCGAAGATGATTCTGCCTGGGCGAAAATATTAGCCGAGAAGTTCTCTCCCATTATTTTATTAAAAAACGATGAAGACCCCCGGGAGAGCTTCGAACCAGCCCCCGTGGAAACGATGATCAGCCAGGCGGTCATACGTGAAAAGACCCTGCCTTCGTTCGCGGAAATAGCGTCGATATTCGGCATGACGGAGTATTCGGGGAGCGATTATTATCTGGACATACCGGATATCAGCCCTTCCATGCTCAGACTCTCGGTCCCCAAATATATCGCCAGCTATGAAGCGGCCAAGGCATCCGGGTTCAACCCCACCGTCTATACCAGGGTAACGCAGCCGGGAGACTCGGGGCATACCGTGGTACAGTACTGGATTTTTTACTACTTCGACGAGTGGAGTAATCTGCACGAAGGCGACTGGGAGCTGGTGGAGCTGGTGTTTCCCGGCTTTTCTTCGCAGGAGCTGCTGCAAAGCAATACCCAGCCGGTATTCGCCGCCTACTCCCAGCACCAGGCCGGGCAGAGGATGGATTGGCCGGACATGCAGGGAAAAGGACTGATAGCGGACACTCACCCGTTGGTCTACGTGGCACGGGGCTCGCATGCCAACTATTTTACACCGGGTCAATACTGGCTGATATCGGATTTCGATGATACGGGACTGTCCGGCTGGAGGCAGCTCACGCCCCAAGTTGTCATGCTCTCCGGGGAAGACCCCGGCGATGAAAAACATCAATGGCTGGACTTCCAGGGCTACTGGGGAGAGAACCTCGACTTAACGCTTTCCTGGCGCAATCTGGTATGGACGCAGTGCGGTCCCAACGGTCCGGCCTGGGGTGGTCAGGGGGCAAAAAGCCAGAAATGGCTGCAGCCGTTCCAATGGGCGGATAAACTGGCGAAATATCCCCAGGTCTATTTTGCCACGTTCCTGCCGGAGTTCGCCCGGGACTGGCCGGTCCTGGCTATTTTCTCGATTTTCAGCCCGGCGGAAATCCACGTCTACGACCGCGACGGAAATCACGCCGGCCCTAATGACCGGGGAGAGTTCGAAGCGCAAATCCCGGGCGCTGAGTATATCACCCTGGAGGGGTCAGAGTCCAAGACCATCATTATTCGCAACGCCGATGTCTCACGGGACTACAGACTTGTCATCGATGGGACCGGCGCAGGGACGATGGATATCAAAGCCCAGGTGCCGGACGCGGCGAATGGCATTAAGCGGTACCTGGAATATCGTGACGTTCCGGTCACGCCGACCACTTCAGCCACGATAGAGTTCACGGCAACTGCCTTTACGGCGCCGCCCTCGTTTAGCGCCAGCGTGCGCGATAAGTCCACCATCCTGGAGATTGACCAGAACGGCGACGGCAAGTACGAATCCGAGGTCAAGCCGGGCACTTCCGTCCTGACCCCTAAACCTTTAAAAAAGCTGGCATTGAGCATAGAGGGGGCCGGCTCGGTCTTGCCGAAGGACGGTTATACCTACGAAGAAACCACCACGGCTTATATTACCGCTACACCGGAAAAAGGCTGGGTGTTCGACCGGTGGGGCGGCGATGCCTCCGGCAGTTCTCCGTCGTTGAGCATTGTCATGGACCGCGATAAAACGATTGTCGCCTACTTCAAGCCGGAAGCCCGGCAGTTTTCGCTGACAATAGGCGTGGAAGGGAACGGGACCACCCGTCCCGGCCCCGGCACCTATTTCTATGATGCCGGCACCCGCGTGTCCATCCAGGCGTTTCCCGGGCAGGGCTATGAGCTGGTTAAATGGAGCGGCGACTTCGGTAGCTCGCCAAAGCTGGAACTAACGATGAACCAGGATACCACCATTACGGCTGTGTTCCGGCAAATTCCGGTTATCGACCAGAGCAGCGAGCCGC
>CAYXOZ010000057.1:0-5820 GCA_964467135.1 uncultured Dehalococcoidaceae bacterium | reverse complement strand
AGCTTCAAGCCGGGCACCGGTCTCTTTATCCGTCTTAAAGATACCGGCTATAATGCCTTCGGGTGGGAGCATGACGGCGAGACCTATCCGGCGGGTGTTTCGTTCTTTGAAGGCAAAATTTATGATGGGGATTACCTTTTCCGGACTTATGGGATAACCGGAGAGTAATGAAGTCTTCCCCGCGATAACGATAGCTAACGCACGTCTTCCATGATGTCCTTCCCGATGACGGGCAGGCCCCATCCCGGGAACAGGCAATCGACCCGTAGCTGGCGCAGCTTCTTGAAGGAGTTTTTCAGCGCCGTTTTGTTCCAGGTCAGGAGCGGGTTCAGTTTAACTATTCCCTTATCGTTGATAATGGTATCGCCGGAAAAGAGAATTTTTTCCTTGAAGTGATAAAGACAGATGCCGTCATCGGTGTGCCCGGGGGTATGAATCACTTCCCAGTCGGGCAGACCCGGTATCGGTTTACCTTCATCGAGCCACGCCGTCACTTCGCTCTTTATTCCCTTTTTCAGACCGGGAATACCGGCCCGGGGCATGGTGAAAACGTCCTGTAGGGAAGGCCGGGGAAAACCGTTTTTCACCAGGAACGCCAGGAAACCGATGTAGCTTGAGAGCGAGGTGACCGGGAGGGCTTTAGCCCCGGTGAGGTATTTCCTCGCGGTCATGTGTGCGGCGATACGGGCTCCGGTTTTGTCCACCAGGTAGTCCGCCCCGTTTATATGGTCGAAATGCGAGTGGGTGAAAATGATGAGTTTGACGCTGTCCGCGCTGCGACTTAAAACGTTTTTCAAGAACTTTATAATAGTCCTGGCGTCCGACGGGAACCCGGCATCGATGACCGTAACGCCGTCGGCATTATTAATCAAATAAATATGCCCCGCCTGACCGTGCAGGACGCGAATGGAACCGAGGACCGATGTGCTGAACATACTTTTTCAGGATTATATCACATTATTCTCTCCCGTTGTTGACAATTTTGCCGGAGTGGCTACAATGGTAAAAGGAACGAAAAACAGGAGGTCTGCATGGAAGTATCGGCCGCTATTTTGAAGAGGGCAACGATAAGGAGATGGAAACCCGCGCCTGTGGAGAAAGAAAAGATATTGAAAGTATTGGAATCAGGCAGGCGGGCGCCTTCGTGGGGAAACACACAGCCGTGGCGCTTTATCGTGATTCAGGATAAGACTAAAATCGATGAAATCGGGAAGGCTTCCGGCGGCCAGCCCCAGGTCACCACCGCTCCGGTCTTAATTGTATGCTGCGCTACCACCGAGGATTTCACCCGCACCGGGCACGGCGATGCGTTGAAGAGCCTGATACCGGCGGGAGCCATGACGCCCGAGCTGGTGGACATAGTTTTACAGAGTGACGTATTCGCGCCGTACCGCCGTGGTGAGGCCATAATGACTATTAGAGCCGGCGAGCAGCTCATGATCGCCGTCGCCTACATGATGCTGGAAGCGGTGAACCAGGGCCTGGGCACGTGCTGCGCGGGGGCGATAACCCCCCAGAACGTCCATACACTCATGAATCTACCGGACAACCTGTTTGTGCATACCATACTGGCCCTGGGGTATCCCGGTGAAGACCCCAAGCCCCGGCCACGGAAAGATTTCAACAAAATCGTTTTCTGGGAAAAATACGCGTAGCTAAACCCCTGCTCGGCTCCCGGTGGCGCTAAAGCTCTATTTCCTTCAGGTCCGGGGCCGGTCGGAGGCTGGCCTCGGTGAGATTTTGTATTTCCCGGACCGTCCAGCCAGGGGCGGTCTCTTTCAGGACAAGGCCCGCGCGGGTCACCTCGATGACTGCCAAATCGGTGATGACCAGGCTGACGCATCCCCTGGCCGTCAGGGGAAAGGTACAGTCTTTCACGATGCGCGGCTTATCGTCTTTGGTCGTGTGCAGCATGGTGACAATCACTCTACCCGCGCCGGCGGCCAGGTCCATCGCCCCGCCCATTCCCGTAGCCGAGCGGCCGGGCCGCCCCCAGTTGGCGAGGTCGCCCTTCTCGGAGACCTGGTAAGCCCCCAGCACGACGACGTCGACATGGCCGCCGCGTATCATGTCGAAAGACGCCGCGCTATCGAAGAAGCACATCCCGGGAGAAGCGGTCACCGGTTGGTCGGAGGCGTTTATCATCTCGTAGTCTTTGTCGGCGTCGGCAGCCAGGCCTCCGTAGCCCAGGATGCCATTCTCGCTCTGGAAAAAGACGTTCCTCCCCTCGGGGATAAAATTGGCGCAGAGACCCGGCATGCCGTAGCCAAGGTTGACCACCGCGCCATCGGCGAACTCGCGGGCTGCCCGCAGGGCTATCGTCGACTCATCCAGGCGACTCTTCATGGCTTTACCTCCACGATGCGTTTCACGTAGACGTGCGGCGTAACAATAGCCTCCGGGTCGAGCTCTCCGGTAGCTACCAGGCGGTCGACCTCTACAATGGTGACTCTGGCGGCCATCGCCATGACCGGATTGAAACACCTGGCCGTTTTCCGGTACACCAGGTTGCCCAGGGCGTCCGCCTTGTGGGCCTTGACCAGCGCGAAATCGGCAGTCAGGGGCAATTCAAGGATATACTCTCTACCGCCGATGGTCTTCTTTTCCTTGCCTTTCGCGACGACCGTACCGGCGCCTACCGGGGTATAAAATCCCCCCAACCCTCCCGCCCCGCAGCGTATCCTCTCCGCCAGCGTGCCCTGGGGCACCATTTCGATATCAACCTTCCCCTGGTTATATAGCTTTTCTATTGGCGAATCCGGCGGCATACCGCCCAGGGCGGGCACCGACCCGATGAATTTCTTGACCATGCCTTTTTCGAAGAGGATACCCAGGTCCTGGTAGCCCCCCGGCTTGATGCGTTTGCTCAGCTCGAAGCCCACGCCGCCCATGTTGGCGATTACGGTCAGGTCTTTCGCTCCCCGGTTGGCGAGGGCGGTAATCAGGTTCACGGGCAGGCCGCCGAAGGACCCGAACCCGCCGACCATTATCGTGGCTCCGTCGCCTATATCGGCGACCGCCTCGTCGCAGCTTTGGTAGACTTTGTTTACGGTCATTTCTTCTTCCCCGGAAAACAAAAAATATGATACTTGCCGCTAATCTATAACTTTTTTGACTATGATGTCAAACGATGATTGTGCCAAAAGTCATGTTATTTATAGCGCAGGCCAACCAATACTTTAGTGTGATTGACGGTCATATTCAGGGGTGTAAAATATTAGTATAAGGATAAAACCGGTGTGGAAGACTGTTGGGAGGTGATGAATATGAGAGTCATGTGCGGTGTGATACTGGTGGTAGGCAGTATTTTCGGGATGTTTTTAAGCTTTTTCAGCCAGATAGTGGTAAACTCAGATGTATCCGTTTTTAACGGCATGCAGCTATCCATGGGGCTCGGTATCTTCTTTATCCTGTCCTGCCTGGGCGGCGTCTATATCATCGCAAACAGCAACTAGCCGCGGCGGGCCGGCTCCTGGCGTTATTATTCTTTCTGCTTGCCGTCGGCGTTGATAAAGATCATCTTATCCCGCAGTTCCGGGGGTACCAGCTTTTTCAGAGCGGTCTCGGTGAGTTTCGGCGCGTACTGGCACTGGATAAAGAGGAACGGCCGGCGGACTTTCAGTATCCGGAACGGGCAGTGGATGAATTTCGCCGGAATCCATATCATCGTCGATTCCGAGATAATATGGCTTTCCATCTCCCTTCCCATGCACATTTCCATGTCCGCCCCGAGGTCGCGGGGGTTGGCGGGGTCGGTCCCCAGCGCTACGAGCAGCTCGGGGTCTTTATGGACGTGGGGTCCGTGACCGGCTACTTTGGTCGCTTCCTCGCCCATGAGCATGACGGAAAAGTACTGGCTGCCTTCGAGGATATCCGCGTCGGTAAAGGCGACCATTGAAGGCATGCCCCCGAATCCCTTTTTACGCTGCGCTTCAGGCAACTCGTGGAGAAAATATTGACTGTATTTCATTTGTTTGGTACCTTGACGATAGCTTTGGCCGGGCACCACCATTCATGGGAGACGCAGGCGTTGCAGAGGGTGCATTTCTTGGGGTCTATCTTGACTGTATAAAGCGTTAATCCGTCATCTTCGGTAACCTTACTGACCACCACAATTGCTTTTTCCGGGCACTGCGTCACACATAGCCCGCACTTTAGGCATTTCTTCATATTTATCTTGTAAGCCACTTTATCCTCCGATTCATTTATTATATGATGGTGGTTCAACCTGGTCTTAAACCGGTTCTTCGTAATTATCGTCGGGCCACTTTGACCAGTCGATTCTCTCCCTGGATTCTCTGGGTAATACCTGGCGGAAGGACTTTTCCGTGTGCACCGGGCCCTGGTTAACTTCGACGAATAAAAATGGCCTGTCCACTCTGACGGGTAGCCAAGGGGAGTGGATGAAATTCGGCGGTATCCAGATGCAGGAAGTTCTGGTGATGTGGTGTTCCTCCAATTCCGGGCCGAGGTACATGATTAGTTCCGCCCCCAGGTCCATCGGGTCCTCCGGGTTGCCGCCGATGTGGAAGAGGAGCTCGGCGTCCTTGTGGATATGCGGCGGGTGTCCGGCGTATTTGAAACTGCCGAGGTTCATGTCACCGGCGAAGCCGGGCATTACCCAGTGCATGAGGTAGAAGTGGCATCCTTTGGCTACGCTATCGTCCATACGCACCGTGACCGGGCGGCGTTCTTTGGGCCAGCGTGTCGGGTCATATTCTTTGATATACTTGGCGTATTTTTTGGCGGCCATGTGTCCCTCCTTTTATGCGCTTGCCAAAATGTTATCGTAATGAAAGGATGGCTGTCAAATAAGCGGAAGCGACCGGGATTATTGTTGACATTGTTCGTCCCTGACGTATAGACTTCATTAAAAGCTTGTTTGATTTTTTTAAAGTTTTTAGGAGGATTACATGAAAGCGGCCATCTGCTACGAGCTCAATAAACCTATGGTAATAGAAGAGGTGACTTTAGACCCGCCGGGGAGGGGAGAAGCAAAGATACGGCTGGCGGCGACGGCCATCTGCCACAGCGATATCCACGCCATGAAAGGGGAGCACGGCAACATTCAGCTCCCGGCAATTGCGGGCCACGAAATCTGCGGCTATGTAGAAGAGGTAGGGGAGGGCGTAACGTACGTCAAAACCGGCGATAAGGTAATCGGGAGCATCATACCGGAGGGCTGCGGGCAGTGCTATTACTGTAAAGTCGGCCTGCCCAACCAGTGCACCACCAACAAGCTTTTCCTGTACGGGAAGGGCAGGTATGTTAATAAAAAGGGCCAGCGCCTGACGCAGTACGCCGGCGCCGTGGCCGGTTTCGCCGAGTATGCCACGATTCCGGAGGTCAACCTGGTGAAAGTGCCGGAGGACCTGCCCGTGGACAGGGCATGCCTGCTCGCCTGCGGGGTTATCTCGGGGTTCGGGGCGGTCCTGTATCGCGCTAAAGTTACCGCCAACAGCAGCGTCGCCGTCGTCGGATGCGGGGGAGTGGGGCTTAACGCTATTCAGGGGGCGCTCTTCGTGGGGGCTTACCCCATAATTGCCGTGGACGTGCGCGACAACAAGCTGGATAACGCTAAAGTCTTCGGGGCGACGCACGCGGTCAATACCAAGAAAGAAAAAGACCCCATCAAGAAAGTGCATGACATAACATACGGACGGGGCGCCGACTACGTAATCGTGGCAGTAGCGGGGATAGACATCCTGCGGCAGAGCTTCATGATGTCCGCGCGGGACGGCACGACGTGCATTATCGGGCACGGCTGGGGAGAGCAGATGTCCGCCTTTACCCCGCTCGACTTCATGGCGGGCAAAAAAC